>NZ_JAGTUI010000004.1:37739-77384 GCF_018224585.1 Neisseria sp. Marseille-Q1983 | reverse complement strand
CCGAATTGGGATGGATACCCAAAATATCGGCGGCAGAACGGGCGGTAACTTCCAGTACAAAAAAACGGAGTAGTTCTTTTTGTACTTTTTTCTTTAATTTGCAGTGTGTTATCTTCATATTTCGAGGGTAACATATCTGCTAATCTAGTACAGCCCCTAGAATTTTTACCGACAGCAGCGGCATTTTTGCCGCTGGTATTGGCACCGTTACCGACCGCTACGGCGTTTTCAGCCGAAACAGTGGCACCAGCACCCAATGCCATCGCATTGTTAGCATCTTTTGCATTGGCACTTTTACCCAATACGACGGCACTTTCCGAGTTTTTTACTTCGGAGAACGCACCTACTGCAACGCCGTTTTCAGATAAAACCGTCGACGTTGAACCGATTACCATCCCTCTGTTGGCATTTGTTGCATTTGTGCTTCGACCAAACGCAACGGCATTTTGTGAATTTTCGATTTTAGAGAGCAGACCGAATGCAACCGAATTTGTACTTTTTGTAATGGTCGCACTATTACCCAACAAAAGGCTGCTGTCAGATTTATCGTCAATGGTTGAGTTCGGAGCCAATACCGTACTTCTAATCAAGTTGGACTTGCTGACATTACCGATAGCAATGGCAAATCCGCCCGTGGCTTCTGTTTCCGCCTTTCATGCAAACATCTTATCAGAGGCTTAAACCAGCAGGGCGTATTGTTCGATAAGCGTTTGCGTTATAATCCGAACATCAATTCTCCACGTCCGTGAGACACTTCAGCTATGGAAATCCCGCCAAACACCCCGCAACGCTCCCTGCGTCAAAACAGTATCTACCTGCTGCCCAATTCCTTTACCATCGCCGCGCTGTTTTCCGCGTTTTACGCAATCACCCAATCCATGCACGGACGTTATGAAACCGCCGCTATTGCCGTATTCATTTCCATGCTTTTGGACGGTATGGACGGGCGCGTGGCGCGGCTGACCAACAGCCAAAGCGCGTTCGGGGAGCAGCTCGACAGCCTTGCCGACATGGTCAGCTTCGGCGTTGCCCCCGCGCTTATTGCCTACAAATGGCAACTTTGGCAGTTCGGCAAAATCGGTTATTCCGTCGCCTTCATCTACTGCGCCTGCGCCGCCCTGCGCCTTGCGCTGTTCAACACGCTCATCGGCAAGGTGGACAAACGCTGGTTTATCGGCGTGCCCAGTCCGACTGCCGCCGCGCTGATTGTCGGGCTGATTTGGGTCAACCACAGCGTCGAAAAATTCCCCGCCGTCCACTGGTGGGCATTGGGCATCACACTGTTTGCCGGCCTGTCGATGATTGTCCAAATCCCTTTTTGGAGTTTTAAAGAAATCAACATCCGCAGACAAGTCCCCTTTGTCGGAATGCTGCTTGCCGTCTTACTGCTGCTTCTGGTCACTTGGGAACCGTCGCTCGTCCTCTTCCTGTTCTTTCTCGGATACAGCCTGTCCGGCTACATTATGGCGGCACGCCGATTCTGGAAAAAATACAGAAAGGCGGATTAAATGTGGCATTGGGACATTATCTTAATCCTGCTTGCCGTAGGCAGTGCGGCAGGTTTTATTGCCGGTCTGTTCGGCGTAGGCGGCGGCACGCTGATTGTCCCTGTCGTTTTATGGGTACTTGATTTGCAGGGTTTGGCACAACATCCTTACGCGCAACACCTCGCCGTCGGCACATCCTTCGCCGTCATGGTCTTCACCGCCTTTTCCAGTATGTTGGGGCAGCACAAAAAACAGGCGGTCGACTGGAAAACCGTATTTGCGATGATGCCGGGTATGATATTCGGCGTATTCGCGGGCGCACTCTCCGCAAAATATATCCCCGCATTCGGGCTTCAAATTTTCTTCATCCTGTTTTTAACTGCCGTCGCATTCAAAACACTGCATACCGGCCCTCAGACGGCATCCCGCCCGCTACCCAAGCTGCCCGGACTGACTGCGGTTTCCACACTGTTCGGCGCAATGTCGAGCTGGGTCGGCATAGGCGGCGGTTCACTTTCCGTCCCCTTCTTAATCCACTGCGGCTTCCCCGCCCATAAAGCCATCGGCACATCATCCGGCCTTGCCTGGCCGATTGCACTCTCCGGCGCAATATCGTATCTGCTCAACGGCCTGAATATTGCAGGATTACCCGAAGGGTCACTGGGCTTCCTTTACCTGCCCGCCGTCGCCGTCCTCAGCGCGGCAACCATTGCCTTTGCCCCGCTCGGTGTCAAAACCGCCCACAAACTTTCTTCTGCCAAACTCAAAAAATCCTTCGGCATTATGTTGCTTTTGATTGCCGGAAAAATGCTGTACAACCTGCTTTAAAAACCTTCTTACCGTTTGCACAAGCAATTAGCTGCTCAGCCTTCTGTTCCGACAAAAGGACAGACAACCTGACCGAAACCTTTGCAGAATATACAGAAAACAAAACAAATGCCGTCTGAAACCACATTCCGATAATCGGCAGGGTTTCAGACGGCATTCTGATAATTTCAATTACTCGGCTGCGGCAATGACGGCAACGGTAATTTTAGCAACGGCATCAGTGTGCAAAGCCACTTCCACTTCGTACTCGCCAACGGCTTTCAGAGGACCGTTCGGCAGGCGTACATTTGCTTTCACGGCTTCGATGCCGGCAGCAACGATTGCAGCAGCAATGTCGGCATTGGTGACGGAACCGAACAGGCGACCGTCCACACCAGCTTTTTGTGCAACGGTAATGGTTTGGCCATCCAATTTTTCCTGACGGGCTTGGGCATCTGCCAAAATTTCAGCCTGTTTGGCCTCCAGTTCTGCGCGGCGTGCTTCAAACTCTTTCATGTTCGCTTCAGTAGCACGTTTTGCCTTACCAGCAGGAATCAAGAAGTTACGGGCATAACCGTTTTTTACAGTAACGATGTCGCCCAAATTACCCAAACCGCCGATTTTTTCTAACAGAATAATTTGCATGATTCAATCTCCAAAATTATTTGTGTTGGTCGGTGTAAGGCAGCAGAGCCAGAAAGCGTGCGCGTTTTACGGCAACAGCCAATTGGCGTTGGTAGAATGCCTTCGTTCCTGTGATGCGTGCAGGAATGATTTTACCGTTTTCAGAGATAAAGTCTTTCAGCAAATCAACTTGTTTGTAATCGACTTCTTGGATTTTTTCAGCCGTAAAACGGCAGAATTTTCTACGTTTGAATGATTGACGAGCCATTGTCGTTTAACCTTTATATTCTTGAATATTTTGTATTCTGAGCATCGGCATAAGAGAACGTCTGCTTTTTTGAGCTAAAAAACCTTCGACGTGAACATATACACCTTGCCGATACTGCCACTCTTCCGCCTGCCTGCCTAAAATCCGTGCCGGAATTTCCAATTGGACAAGACATTGCTGCCCATTTTCTTTCTGCCATGATTCATGCTTTAAAATAATATCTAAGACAGAGATTCCGGCAGGCGTATATCGAATAGGGAAAACCTTTTCAATTAACGCGGCAAGCGAAACAAGATTAGTGAATCCCAATTATTGGGCAGCCGCTTCTTCAGACGCACCGTTCAGCAGGTTCTTAGCCTTTTCACCCCCCAACATAGGGGATGCTTCGGTAACGGCGTGTTTGGTTTTGATGGTCAGATGACGCAATACCGCATCATTGAAACGGAACGCGGTTTCCAACTCCTCAACAACTTCGGGAGTGGTTTCGATGTTCATCAAAACGTAGTGGGCTTTATGGATTTTGTTAATCGGGTAAGCCAGTTGGCGGCGACCCCAATCTTCCAAACGGTGAATCTTACCGTTTGCCTCGGTAATCATGGTTTTGTAACGTTCAACCATAGCGGGCACTTGCTCGCTTTGATCAGGATGAACGATAAACACGATCTCGTAATGACGCATGTTATCTCCTTATGGATGGTAAAAACAGCCTTCTGCCATGCGAAAGCAGAAGGCAAGGTTCAAAGAACGGGCATTATATTGGGGTTTGCCGACGGAATCAAGGATTTGGTACGAAAAACTTGCATTCCGCCGAAAATTTCGGTTCAGACGGCATTCAAATGTTTTGGCTGCCCAGCCAGCGTTCCGCGTCCAAAGCCGCCTGACAGCCGGAAGCCGCGCTGGTAATTGCCTGACGGTAGGTATGGTCTTTTACGTCGCCCGCCGCCCATACGCCTTCGATATTGGTTGCACCGACATTGTCCGCCGTACCGCCTTTTGTTTTCAGGTAGCCGGCTTCGTCCATTTCCAACTGCCCTTTGAAAATATCGGTATTCGGCTTATGCCCGATGGCAATAAAGATGCCGCTGACGGCAATTTGTTGCTCAGAACCGTCGTTGTTTTTTAATAATGCGCCGTTTACGCCCCGATCGTCGCCCAGTACTTCTTGCAGGTTGCTTTCCAGCTTGAGGATGATTTTGCCCTCTTCCACGCGTTTCATCAGTTTGTCGATCATGATTTTTTCGGCGCGGAACTCGCTGCGGCGGTGAATCAGCGTAACGGTTTTGGCGATATTGGCAAGGTAGAGTGCCTCCTCAACTGCCGTATTGCCGCCGCCGACTACGGCAACATCTTGGTTTTTGTAGAAGAAACCGTCACAGGTGGCGCAGGCGGAAACGCCTTTCCCTGCAAACGCTTCCTCACTCGGCAAACCAAGGTATTTGGCGGACGCGCCTGTTGCGACAATCAGGGCATCACAAGTGTACTCGCCCATATCGCCTTTGAGTGTGAATGGGCGTTTTTGCAAATCGACGGCGTTGATTTGGTCAAAAATGATTTCTGTTCCGAAACGTTCGGCGTGGGCGAGAAACCGCGCCATCAATTCCGGCCCTTGCACGCCGTCGGCATCGGCAGGCCAGTTGTCCACTTCGGTGGTGGTCATCAGTTGCCCGCCTTGCGCGATACCTGTAATAATGACGGGGTTTAAATTGGCGCGCGCGGCATAGACGGCGGCAGTGTATCCGGCGGGGCCGGAACCCAAAATAATCAGTTTGCGGTGTTGGGACATTGTTTTTCCTTTGCTGTGTCAAGTTTTCGGATTCTACTCGAATTATCGGCGCGTTTGAGAAATTTCGACCATACGAGCGTTCAGACGGCATCCCGCAACCTTGACTGCCGTCTGAACATCAAAGCAGGAATCAAACTTATGCAACAAAAAATCCGTTTCCAAATCGAAGGCATGACCTGTCAGGCCTGCGCTTCGCGTATTGAAAAAGTATTGAATAAAAAAGATTTTGTCGAATCAGCAGGGGTGAACTTTGCCAGCGAGGAGGCACAGGTTACGTTTGACGACAGCAAAATGTCGGTAGCCGACATTGCCAAAATCATTGAGAAAACCGGTTACGGCGCAAAGGAAAAAACGGAAGATACATTGCCACAACCTGAAGCAGAACACCATATCGGCTGGAGATTATGGCTTTTGTTTGCCATCAATATCCCCTTTCTTATCGGTATGGCGGGGATGATGATTGGCAGATACGATTGGATGATTCCGCCTGTATGGCAGTTTGTACTGGCAAGCATAGTGCAACTTTGGCTGGCAATCCCGTTTTACAAAAGCGCGTGGGCGAGCATTAAAGGCGGGCTGGCGAATATGGACGTGCTGGTTACTATCGGCACGGTGTCGATTTACCTGTATTCCGTTTATATGTTGTTTTTCAGTCCGCACGCGGCACACGGAATGGCGCACGTGTATTTTGAAGCGGGCGTGATGGTGATTGGTTTTGTGTCGCTGGGCAAATTTTTGGAACACCGCACCAAAAAATCCAGCCTGAACAGCTTGGGCTTGCTGCTCAAACTCACGCCGACCCAAGTCAATGTGCAGCGCGAAGGCGAATGGAAACAACTGCCCATCGACCAAGTGCAAATCGGCGACCTTATCCGCGCCAACCACGGCGAACGCATTGCCGCCGACGGCATCATCGAGAGCGGCAGCGGTTGGGCGGATGAGAGTCATCTTACCGGCGAATCCAACCCCGAAGAGAAAAAAGCGGGTGGCAAAGTGTTGGCAGGCGCGCTGATGACCGAAGGCAGCGTGGTGTACCGCGCTACGCAGCTCGGCAGCCAAACCCTGCTCGGCGACATGATGAACGCGCTCTCTGAAGCGCAAGGCAGTAAAGCACCGATTGCGCGCGTGGCGGACAAGGCGGCGGCAGTGTTCGTGCCTGCCGTTGTGGGCATTGCGTTGTTGACTTTTATTGTTACTTGGCTGATTAAGGGCGATTGGACGGTTGCGCTGATGCACGCCGTCGCCGTTTTGGTGATTGCCTGCCCGTGTGCGCTCGGTCTGGCTACACCCGCCGCGATTATGGTCGGCATGGGTAAAGCAGTGAAACACGGCATTTGGTTTAAAGACGCAGCGGCAATGGAAGAAGCCGCCCACGTCGATGCCGTTGTGTTGGACAAAACTGGCACGCTGACCGAAGGCAGGCCGCAGGTTGCCGCCGTTTATTGTGTTCCCGACAGCGGCTTTGACGAAGACGATTTGTACCGCATCGCCGCTGCCGTCGAACAAAACGCCACTCATCCGCTTGCCCGTGCCATCGTTTCCGCCGCCCAAACGCGCAGCTTGGAAATCCCTGCCGCACAAAACGCTCAAACCGTTGTCGGCGCAGGCATTGCCGCCGAAGTGGAAGACGTGGGTTTGGTGAAAGCAGGCAAAGCCGAATTTGCCGAACTTACCTTGCCCGAGTTTTCAGACGGCGTTTGGGACATTGCAAGCATTGTTGCAGTCTCGGTCGATAACAAACCCATAGGCGCATTCGCACTTGCCGACGCGCTGAAAGCCGATACCGCCGAAGCCATAGGCCGTCTGAAAAAACACGGCATCGACGTTTACATCATGAGCGGCGACAACCAAGGCACGGTCGAGTACGTCGCCAAACAACTGGGCATCGCACACGCCTTCGGTAATATGAGTCCGCGCGACAAAGCCGCCGAAGTGCAGAAACTCAAAGCCGCCGGCAAAACCGTGGCGATGGTCGGAGACGGCATCAACGACGCACCTGCGCTCGCCGCCGCCAACGTTAGCTTCGCCATGAAAGGCGGCGCGGACGTTGCCGAACACACCGCATCCGCCACGCTGATGCAACATTCGGTCAACCAACTCGCCGATGCCCTATCGGTATCGCGGGCGACGTTGAGAAACATCAAGCAAAACCTGTTTTTCGCCTTCTTCTACAATATTTTGGGCATTCCGCTTGCCGCGCTCGGTTTTTTAAACCCTGTTATCGCAGGCGCAGCAATGGCGGCAAGCTCGGTTTCGGTATTGGGCAATGCCTTGCGCCTGAAACGGGTAAAAATCGATTGACCGCATATAACAGCCTGCAGCCTTTCCGAACGGATAAGGCTGCCGCTGCCGATATGCCGTCTGAAGCCGTTTTTCAAATGATTGATATGAATACAGAAAACCGTTCTCCAGAACAATTCGACATCCCGCTCTTCCTCAAAAACCTGCCCAAGCTGCCGGGCGTGTACCGTTTTTTTGACGAAGGCGGCAAAGTCTTATACGTCGGCAAAGCCGTCAACCTCAAGCGGCGCGTGTCCGGTTATTTCCAAAAAAACGACCATTCGCCGCGCATCGCATTGATGGTAAAACAGGTTCATCATATCGAAACCACCATCACGCGTTCCGAAGCCGAAGCCCTGATTCTTGAAAACAACTTCATCAAAGCCTTGTCGCCGAAATACAATATCCTTTTCCGCGATGACAAAAGCTATCCTTATCTGATGCTCAGCGGCCATCAATATCCGCAAATGGCGTATTACCGCGGCACGCTGAAAAAGCCCAACCAATACTTCGGCCCGTATCCCAACAGCAACGCTGTGCGCGACAGCATCCAAATCCTGCAAAAAGTCTTCATGCTGCGTACCTGCGAAGACAGCGTATTCGAGCATCGCGACCGTCCTTGCCTGCTTTACCAAATCAAACGCTGCACCGCACCCTGCGTCGGACACATCAGCGAAGAAGACTACCGCGACAGCGTGCGTCAAGCCGCCACTTTTCTCAACGGCAAAACCGACGAACTGACCCGCACCCTGCAACACAAAATGCAAACTGCCGCCGCGAATCTGCAATTTGAAGAAGCCGCCCGCTACCGCGACCAAATCCAAGCACTCGGCATTATGCAGAGCAACCAGTTCATCGACAGCAAAAACCCGAACAACCCCAACGATATCGATTTGCTCGCGCTGGCGGTTTCAGACGGCATCGTCTGCGTACACTGGGTCAGCATACGCGGTGGGCGGCACGTCGGAGACAAAAGTTTCTTCCCCGACACCAAAAACGATCCCGAGCCAAACGGGCAAGACTATGCCGAAGCCTTCGTCGCCCAACACTATCTGGGTAAAAGCAAACCTGACATCATCATCAGCAACTTCCCCATGCCCGACGCATTGAAAGAAGCCCTAGAGAGCGAACACGGCAAACAAATGCAATTTGTCACCAAGACCATAGGCGAACGCAAAGTTTGGTTGAAAATGGCGGAGCAAAACGCACAAATGGCGATTGCACAACGCCGCCTGCAACAAAGCAGCCAGCAACACCGTATTGATGAACTGGCCAAAATCCTCGGCATGGATTCAGACGGCCTCAACCGCCTCGAATGTTTCGACATCAGCCACACCCAAGGCGAAGCCACTATTGCGTCCTGCGTTGTGTACGATGAGCAAAACATCCAGCCTTCGCAATACCGCCGCTACAACATCACGACCGCCAAACCCGGCGACGACTACGCCGCCATGCGCGAAGTATTGATGCGCCGTTACGGCAAAATGCAGGAAGCCGAAGCCAACGGCGAAAGCGTCAAATGGCCGGATGTCGTGTTGATTGACGGCGGTAAAGGGCAAATCGGCGTAGCCGTATCCGTATGGGAAGAACTCGGGCTGCACATTCCTTTGGTCGGTATCGCCAAAGGCCCGGAGCGCAAAGCCGGCATGGAAGAACTCATACTGCCTTTTACCGGCGAAGTCTTCCGCCTGCCGCCCAACAGCCCGGCATTGCATTTATTGCAAACCGTACGCGACGAATCACACCGTTTCGCCATCACCGGTCACCGCAAAAGACGCGACAAAGCACGCATTACCTCGTCCCTCGGCGACATCCCCGGCGTAGGCAGCAAACGCCGCCAAGCCCTGCTTACCCGCTTCGGCGGCCTGCGTGGCGTCGTTGCCGCCAGCAAAGAAGATTTGGAACAAGTCGAAGGCATCAGCAAGGCATTGGCGGAAACGATTTACAATCATCTGCATTAGTGTGCCACCCAAGCAAAAACCGTCTGTAAAAAATATGATACAGTAGGTCGTCGTGCCGATATAAACCTAACTTCATGACGAATAACGATGATTCGACAAAACGGAAAACGATCTGATATGAACAATCCCGACTTACTCTATCGGCAGGCCTTAGAACTCCTGTCTCAAGAACAATTTGACTTTAGCGAAGTCCACCGCCTGCTTACAGAGGCAGCATCGGCAGGTCATCCCGCCGCCGCATTCGAGTTGGCAAAACACCTGCTTGATACAAACAGCCCGTACCAAGACTACAAACAGGGTATAGAAATGCTCCGCATCGCCGCCGAACAGGGGCATCCCTACGCGCGTTATAATTTGGCATATATCCAAGAATTGGAAGGTGCACCCCCGGAAACCCTGATACCGCTTTACAAGCCTCTGGCAGAAGCAGGTCTGCCCGAAGCGCAAGTCCGCCTGATGTACCTGCTGTATGCGTCCCGGCATTTTGAAGAAGCCTTGGAATGGGCAAAAACAAGCGCAAAAAACAACAACCCCCACGGGCAATACCTGCTTGCCCAATACTGCCGGTACGGCACACCGCCGGATTTTGAAACGGCGCACCTGCTCCACCGAAAAGCGGCGGCACAAGGCTTGCTGGAAGCACATTGGCAGCTCGGGCTGCAATACCGTTTCGGACAAGGGACGAAAGCCGACACGGCACAGGCCGTCAATCATTTGCGCGCCGCCGCACAACAAGGATACATTCCTGCCTACACCCCACTTGCCGAGCTCATCCTACCTACGGCTCCCGATGAAGCCGTTCACTGGTTTCAACAGGCCGCACGGGAAAATGACCATAAAGCCCATGCCGCACTTGCCGACATCTACCTACAAGGCAAGCATCTGGAAAGAAACCACAAACTTGCCCTGCATCATGCCGAAGCAGCCGCCGCCGAACGCCATCCCGAAGGTTTGCGGATACTGGGTGACATCTGCCGCTACGGTTTGGGCATAGCCCCCGATACGGAAAAAGCCCGGCATTATTATCGGCAGGCAGCCGAAGCAGGCAGCCTTTCCGCCTATCAGAAACTCATATCCGACAGCGCGTTAAACCATCCCGACCAATACGGCGGCATCAAAGATTCCGCCATCAGGCGGCAACAGGCAGAGCAGCTTTATCAAAAAGCCCAAGCCCTTCATTACGGATTACAATGCACACCCGAATACGCAGCGGCGCTCAAACTCTACACAGAAGCAGCAGAACTCGGCCACAGCAAAGCCCAAACTAATCTGGGCAGTATGTATTACTTCGGACAGGGCATAGCCGCCGACTACAACAAAGCACGCAAATGGTTTGAGCAAGCCGCCGCGCAAAAAGACAGCATGGCACTTTATAACCTCGCCTGCATCCATTACAGCGGACACGGTGTAGGGCCGGACAAAGAAAAAGCCTGCCGCTACCTGCAAGAAGCCATAAACAGCGGACACGAACAAAAAAGCTTTCTGCAAGAACTGTTGCAACAGTGGCAAAATGCCGTCTGAACACCGGTACATTTACCCCGCAAAAACGAAACAGGTATAATCGCCCCTTTCCCGCCGTCCGAACAGACAGCTCTCACTCAGACGGCATCCTGATTGCACAACCGCACGAAAGCATTATGACAGACACCGCCGAAAACCAAACACAAAACAACTGGCAAGCCAAACATCCCCGCAGCATCCGCAGTTTCGTCCTCCGCCAAAGCCACATGACCGCCGCACAGCAACGCGCCATCGATACCTTATGGGACAGCTTCGGCATTGACTACCAAGCAACACCGGCCGATCTCGATGCCCGTTTCGGAAGCAGCCGTCCCAAAATCCTCGAAATAGGCTTCGGCATGGGAACGGCAACCGCAGAAATCGCCCGCAGGCTGCCCGAAACCGACTTTCTCGCCATCGACGTACACGGTCCCGGCGTAGGCAACCTGCTCAAACTCATAGACGAAAACCATTTGGAAAATATCCGCGTGATGAGGCACGATGCCGTAGAAGTTGTCGAAAATATGCTGCAAGACGGCTCGCTCGACGGCATCCACATTTTCTTCCCCGACCCGTGGCACAAAAAACGCCACCACAAACGCCGTCTGATACAAGCCCCCTTCATCGCCAAACTGCTGCCCAAACTCAAAACCGGCGGCTATATCCACCTGGCGACAGACTGGGAAGAATATGCGCAGCAGATGCTTGAAGTCCTCAGCAGCTTCGACAGCCTTAAAAATACGGCAGCAGACTACACCCCCACCCCGGACTACCGCCCCGAAACCAAATTCGAAGCGCGCGGCAAACGCCTCGGACACGGCGTTTGGGACTTGGTATTCAAACGGATCAGATAACAAACCGCCGGATAAAAAATGCCGTCTGAAGCACGTTTGCTGACAGACGGCATTTTTTCAAGATAAAGCAGCGGGTGATGTTTCAATACAAGTTTTGAAATAATGGTTTGAACGGCAAAAACGCGTGTATACCGCACGCATCCTTGTAGGTTTTATGTATATCGGTTTTAAATTTGTCCCGCTCGTAGGTAAAGTATATGGCACTGCTCTACTCAAAGTTTATTGGAGTATAGATTATGTCTTTTGAGAAAACACGCCCTCAACATTAAATGTTAGTTCCGTATAAAAAATACTAGGAGTTTCTTTTATTGCACACAAATGATTTACTCTTTTAGTTTGAGTAAATTTTATTTGAATACCTTGCTTACTATTATAGTTTATAAAATCAATAGCCTTATCTTCAGCCAGACGTTCCAACTCTGATAACTCAGTCATTATCAATCTGATTTTCCTTAATTTTTCTGAAGTATCAACAAATACAAAAGAAACTGCGGGAGCCATATCTAAAAGCTCGGCTGTGTCTTTTAATTTATTTATATTATTCCTATCAAAATCAAATGATTTGCTTTCTGTCTCTGGGAAATTTCTTCCTTTTACCGATATAACTATCCTCTTACATGGTTTTTCTCTGCTTATCGCCAAAACATCAGCACCAACATGATCAATTAGCGCAACTGACCAATTATTTAGACCTAAAACATACATTACTAAAGACTCAGCAAAATCTCCAAACTGCTTTGCAAAACGAAGATCCCTGTTCTGATTCATTATTTTCGCTCCTTTGATAACTCAACAAGCCGTAGCCCGTATAAAATCTTTAGTTTCCCGTAGGTCGGATTCTCGAATCCGACATTACTTTAATCGTATTCAATAGAAAAGTCCGCATTGCCACCACCCCAATTATGCGGATAAATACCCTGTTTGACATAACGGTAAAACGTAGAAAACCGCCAATCGGAAATTTGTCCTACATAGCCATGTTTGACCGGATTGAACAAAATGGCAGGCAAAATCGGCCTCATCGCGGATAGTATGTTCCCCAAAGCGTTTTGCCAAAGCCTGAGATTGCCGCCGATTAAATATTGGTAAAAAAGGAAAGCCCACAAGTTTAAAATTTAAATTCCCAGCTAAAGAGGTTTTACTATGAATAAAGAAACAGCAGAAGAAATACAATGCGGATTTGAATATTTGGCCTTTGATAATCTTACTCCGATATCTTTTGCACCACTAGGGCGCGAACCGCAAACATGGCAATGGCAATTTGCAGTTGAATTTATATATCGACTATTAGTATGTGAATTGGCTATTTTATGGCCTTTTACATTTGATAAAATACAAGAGATATTCATGTTTTGCCAAGAATTTGCAAAACAAAATCCTTTTGGTATGGAAAATAATGAATTATGGTATTCTGGGGAAATTACATTAACAAAAAAAGGTTTGGATTTAGTTAAATTTTATATTCCCGAACTATTCGAATGCGAAGATTTGCCATTTGAGCTTAATCATTCGTTCATTCTAGCGCTAGAATCTATTTTTTCAGATTATGAAGTTCCATGGGAGGAAAATAATCCATTAATACCTATAAAAATATTAGATAATAAATAAATTACGTAGGTAGGCTCAAAATTTCTTCAGAGACGATTAAGAAGCAAGCCATAGCTCGTATGAAATCTAAATTCAACAAGTAAGCCGTAGCCCGCATAAAATCTTTAATTTTCCGTAGGTCGGACTCTCGAATCTGACATTTTGGGCATTGCTGCAATGGATTGCAATTACGGAAGTATTAAAGATTTTGTCGGATACAAGTATCCGACCTACGCTTGCTGCCTCACGCAAAGAACGCGTGCATGCGTACCGCACACGCCCTACAAGTCGGTTTTAAAGTTTGTGCTACCCGCAGGTAGGGGGTATGGCGCAGCCACACACGCATTTGGTGGGAATACAGGCTATGGCTTGCTTGTTTTATTCCTCACGCAATTTTTCAAAAACATAATCACAGTATCCACAAAGTGGATAAAACATTAGTTCTGAAGTGGGAATATTACTACCACAATTTTGGCAGATTCCATCTGCCTTATTACCGCATGAATAACAAATATTTTCAATATAATCATATTGTCCTTCACAAAAAGGACATGTTACAACAGGCTCTTCTCCACCATATCTCCGACACTCCCACCATTCATCTTCATACTTTTCATATAAACATTCTCTAACTAAATCTTCATAATCCCATGTTTTATTACATGATTTGCACCTATAAATTTGACAGCTAGCATCATAGCTTTTGCCATCATCTTCATGATCTACTGTAATTAAACCATAACCACATTTAGAGCATTTATGATTTGAAATCGTTTCATAAATTTCTTCATAATAGAAATTTAGCCTTCTCAATTCATCAAGGCATGAGTTTTTTTCGTTATCATATACACTTTTAATTGATAATAGTCTTTCCCATGTATCTTTACTGAATAATTCTTCAGGATCATAGTCTAAATTATTTCTAATAAAATTATTTACAATAGGAAATGACATTGCAATCATTTCTTGTACGGCACTAATAGATGATTCACTATAATAATGTTCAATATTGTTTCGATAAGAATTTATTTTGTCTAGATTTTCCCAATCTATAGAAATATTTAATGATTTAAATCTATCTTTAATAGACTGAACATCAACCGTTTTATTGCCTTTACCTTTTGCAATAATATTGCCATTTTCTATGAACCATGAAATCTGTTGTTTAATCAAAACCTCGTCGGAATTAGCTGGACTTAGTTCAACTAATTTATACTTAAATAACAGCAAAATTCCTGCAAAAACATTTCTTACACAGGAAATAATCCTACGTTCATCTTGTTGGCTTAGTTTATAATCTTCAATACCAATTTCAATGGAATTAATAGCATTTTGTAGTAATTTATTATTCATCTTATTCCGCCCCAAACAATAAATTCTCTTTAATCCCCCGTATCCTATCCCGCAACACCGCCGCTTCTTCAAACTGCAAATCCCTAGCCGCCTGCTGCATGGCTTTTTCCAGTTTGGCGATTTCTTTAACCGCGTCTTCTTCGTTGTGGATTTCGCCGACTTTAACTTTGTTTTTGCCTTTCAGACGGCCTTTACCGCTGTCTTCTTCATGGTACACGCCGTCGATGATGTCTTTGACCTGTTTTTTAATCTGCTGCGGTACGATACCGTGTTCTTCGTTAAATTTTATCTGTTTTTCACGGCGGCGTTCGGTTTCGTCGATGGCGGCTTTCATGGAGTCGGTGATTTTGTCGGCGTACAGGATGGCGATGCCGTTCACGTTGCGCGCGGCACGGCCTATGGTTTGAATCAGGCTGCGGTGTGAGCGCAGGAAGCCTTCTTTGTCGGCGTCGAGAATGGCGACGAGGGAGACTTCGGGGATGTCCAAGCCTTCGCGCAAGAGGTTGATACCGACGAGTACGTCAAACAGTCCGAGCCGTAAATCTCTAATGATTTCAACGCGCTCGACGGTGTCGATGTCGCTGTGCAGGTAGCGCACTTTAATGCCGAGTTCGCTGTAATAGTCGGTGAGTTGCTCCGCCATGCGTTTGGTGAGGGTGGTAACGAGCACGCGTTCGCCTTTTTGGATGCGGTCGTTGATTTCGCTCATTAAATCGTCGACTTGGGTGGCGACGGGGCGGATGATGATTTGGGGGTCGACCAGCCCTGTGGGGCGGACGACTTGTTCGACCACTTGTCCGGCGTGTTCTTCTTCGTATTTGGCGGGAGTAGCGGAAACGAAGACGGTTTGCGGCATGACTTTTTCAAATTCGTGGAATTTGAGTGGGCGGTTGTCGCGGGCGGAGGGCAGGCGAAAGCCGTAATCTACGAGGTTTTGCTTGCGCGATGCGTCGCCTTTGTACATGCCGCCGATTTGGGTAACGGTAACGTGGCTTTCGTCGATGAACATGATGGCGTTGTCGGGCAGGTAGTCCATCAGCGTGGGCGGCGGTTCGCCTTCTTTTTTGCCGGAGAAGTGGCGGGAGTAGTTTTCAATGCCTTTGCAGAAGCCCATTTCGTAGAGCATTTCGAGGTCGAAGCGGGTGCGCTGTTCGATGCGTTGTTGCTCGACGGGGCGGTTTTCTTTGGTAAAGAAATCAATGCATTCGCGCAATTCTTCTTTGATGGACTCGCAGGCGCGCAATACGGTGTCGCGCGGGGTAACGTAGTGGCTGGACGGGAAGACGGTGTAACGGCCTACGCGCTGGTGCAGGCTGCCTGAAAGCGGGTCGAACATATCGAGGCGGTCGATTTCGTCGTCAAACAGGCTGATGCGCAAGGCGTTTTCGGAGCTTTCGGCGGGGTACACGTCAATCACGTCGCCGCGCACGCGGAAGCTGCCGCGTTTGAAGTCCAAATCGCCACGTTCGTACTGCATGGAAACGAGCGTGGCGATGATGTCGCGCTGGGCTATGGTGTCGCCTTCTTTGATGGACAACACCATTTGTTGATATTCGGTCGGGTCGCCGATACCGTAAATGGCGGACACGGTGGCGACGATAATCACGTCGTTGCGCGTCATCAGGTTTTTGGTGGCGGAAAGGCGCATTTGCTCGATGTGTTCGTTGATCGCGCTGTCTTTTTCGATGAACAAATCGCGGCTGGGCACATAGGCTTCGGGTTGGTAATAGTCGTAGTAGGAGACGAAATATTCCACCGCGTTTTCAGGGAAAAACTCGCGCATTTCGGCATAAAGCTGGGCGGCAAGGGTTTTGTTGTGCGCCATGATGATGGCGGGGCGGCCGCTTTGGGCGATGACGTTCGCCATGGTGTAGGTTTTGCCCGAACCGGTTACGCCAAGCAGGGTTTGATAGGCAAGGCCGTCTGAAAGCCCTTCGAGCAGGCCGGCAATGGCGGAGGGCTGGTCGCCGGCGGGCGGGAATGGCTGGTGGAGTTTGAAGGGGGAATTTGGGTATTGGATAACTTCCATAATCTTGCCTGTGATGCGTTTGCGGACAAAGCGTGTAATAGGGATGGGTCAGAAACGTCTTTCAGACGGCATGGAATAAAAGACATTCCCAACCGTATGCCGTCTGAACTCAACCGCAATCCCAAGTGAATGCCGTTTTGGAAAAATCGCATTTTTCCAAATCTTCGGGCGCGATAAAGAAATTGCCGATGCCCATATCGCCCCACATGATGTCTATTCCTTCGTTCTCATCATATTGGCTTTCCAATTGGAATAGCAGTTCATAGCCTTCCAAACTGCCGTCGCGCGGATCGTATTGGGCAAAGCAGGGATAACCGCCAATACAGTGTCCCGCCTGATTGGAGGCTTCCCGATAGTTCTCGTAAAGCCGCCAATCGTTGTTACCCGTATCCGTAACCCTTTCGAGAATCAGCTTGCGCATTTCCGGAAAAGTCTGATCGAAACGGTAATCATCGAAAGACAGATATTGCGTCTCCGGTTCGGAAAAAACCATGCGGAATTCTTCCTCTGCATCAAACGGCAGACCGACTCCGAAATCCCCAAAATCGGAATATGCCGGAACATCCGAACACAAATCTTCCTGCCGCACTTCGCGATGGTACAAAACACGGAATCCCTTTTGGGCGCGCAAGTCGTCGAAATCCATGCCCGACAAATCGTCGTAACCGTCGACAAAGAACTGGACGATGCCTTCGGTCGGATAGTCCGGCAGATGCGGCATTTGGGCAAAGTTGATTTGCGCCAACAGGGAAAGCGGTTGTCCTTGGGCATTTTGAGGATATTCCATACCCTCCGGCAGATAAGGTCTGCCGCCGACTTTGCTGTCCCACAGTTCTACTGTCTCTTTCTTCAAAGAAAAACGCACGACGGGTTTTGCCGTGGCTGCAATTTTCTCTGCAAACGGTTCAAATTCTGGTAAAAAATTGCTCATAACCTGTCCTTTCAAACATAATATGCCGTCTGAAACCCTTTCAGACGGCATCGTCAAAACCTACTTCTTATCTTTCTTATCTTTATTTGAAACCGGCTTTTTCGCCGCCAGCCCCAAAGACTTCTGCCACTGCTCGGGCGATTTGACCAAATCCAAAGCCTTCCGCAACTGGTCGTCTTTCGCAGGGTTCGGAATCCGCCTTGAAGACAAATCCTCATCCTTTTTCTTTTTGCCTTTTTCTTTTGCAACAGGTTTATCCGCATTTTCTTCAACCGGCACGGCAAGGGTTTCACTATTGACATCCTCGCCGCCCAAAGGATTGCCGATGTGTCCGACCAAATCCGCCTCGCGGCTTTCAAAAGTGCGTTCCTTATCCTTCACCTCGACATCGGGAACAATCCCCTGCGCCTGAATGGAGCGGTCGTTCGGCGTATAATACAGCGCCGTTGTCAGCTTGACCGCGCTGCCGTTGGACAAGGGAATCAAAGTCTGAACCGAACCTTTGCCGAAGCTCTGCGTACCGACGATGACCGCACGTTTGTGGTCCTGCAATGCACCTGCGACAATTTCCGAAGCGGAAGCCGAACCCGAATTGATCAACACCGTCATCGGTATGGTTTTCAACTCGGCAGGAATGCCCGCCAAAGGATCGCCGCTCATACCGTACACATAATCCTCGGGAACAGCTTTCAGTACCATGCCGTCTTTGCCGTCGCGTCCCTTGGTACTGACGACGACCGCTTCAGACGGCAGAAATGCCGCCGACACGCCGACCGCGCCGGTCAAAAGTCCGCCGGGGTCGTCGCGCAAATCCAACACCAGCCCTTTGAGCGGTTTTCCTTTATTTTCCTTGACCAGCTCTTTAGCTGCCGAGTTCACGCCTTCAACCGTCCGCTCTTGGAACTGGGAGACGCGGATATAGCCGTAATCCGGTTCAAGCAAATGATGGCGGACGCTTTTCACTTTAATGATGGCGCGCGTCAGGTTGACGACTATCGGCTTGTCGGCATTTTTACGCGACAGCGTCAAAGTAATCTTCGTACCCGGCTTGCCTCTCATTTTTTTAATCGCTTCGCTGACTGTCATTCCGCGCGTCGAAACATTATTGATTTTCACAATGAAGTCGCCGCTTTTCACCCCCGCCCGTTCCGCAGGCGTATCCTCAATCGGTGCGATAACTTTGACAAATCCGTCTTCTTGACCGATTTCCATGCCTAGGCCGCCAAACTCCCCGCTGGTAGACTCCTTCATTTCCGCATAACCTTTTTTATCCATATATTCGGAATGCGGATCCAAATCGGCAACCATACCCTTCATCGCACCTTCAAACAAATCGGCATCGGGTTTGTCCTGATAATAGTTTGCCTTAATCTGACCATAAACCTCCGCCATCGTACGGATGGATTGCACCGGCAGGACTTCGTTATCCCGCCTGTCCTTCTCGGCGGCAAAACCCTGCACCGCCAGACTGACGGCCACGCCGCTGATTGCACCCAAGGTATAAAGTGCGATTTTCTTAAAAACAGGTTTCGACATTCTTCTTTAACTTTCTCTCTTGATTTCCAAAAACCGGAAAACACAGGTACGGCAAACGGCAGACTTCACGGAACAGCGCACCATATCGGCACGATTCGCATAAAGTCTACCGTTTCGGCAATCCGATCAACGTATCCAACTCGAAGGGTTCAATACCTGACCTTGATAACGTATTTGCAGGTAAAGCCCCTCTTCCCCGTCCGGCAGCGACCCGCTCGTACCGATTTTGCTTCCCGCCGCGACCGCATAACCCTTGCCGACAGAAATTTCGCTCAAACCGGCATAAATGCTGATGTAGTTCTCGCCGTGATCGACTACGACCACTTTGCCGTAGCCGTCCAACTCGTCCGCATAGCTTACTGTTCCTGCCGCAATGCTTTCAACCGTTGCCGGTGCAGTGGAATAAAACACGCCTTTCCAAACATCGCCGCCGCTCCGGTTCTGCCCGAAAAGTCCGGTCGGCACACCGTCAACCGGTTTTTTCAAACGTCCCTGCATGCGGCTGAAACCGTCGGCACTGCCGATACCCATAACCGAAGGCGCTTGGATGTTCCTGTCTTCGGCAGTCAGATTGGACATTGCCGCACGTCGTGCTTCAGCTTTCTGCTGTACCGCTTCTTTTTCTTTTCTGGCCTTTTCAGCAGCCGCCAGTCTGGCTTCCGCCAGTTTTCTTTTTGCTTCCGCATCCTGAATGCGGTGTTCGGCCTTTTTCTTCTCCAAATTGCTCAAGAGCTTGTTCAGCTGCTGCTCGTTTTCTTTCTGTTCCAGCAGTTTTCGGGCATCTTTGGCGATTTTGGCATTCTGTCTGCGGCTTTCCGTCTGTTCCGCCGCATCGGTTACACCCTGTTTTTTCAGCAGGGATTGCACGTTTGCCTGAATCTTTTTCAAATACGCCAACTCGTTGTTGATTTTCTGCTCTTGAATTGCCAAAGCCTTCTGCTGCTTTTCCAAATCTTTGACGACTTCCTGATTGGAGGCGTTCACATAGCGCGTATAGCGCAAAAAGCGGTTTTTCTGGCCCGGTTCGGCATTTTTCAGGAACAGGGCAACCGCATTCGGCTGGCTGTTTTTATAGTTTCCCGATACGAAACGGGAAATCTGCGCTTTCGTACCGGCGACTTCCGTTTTCAAACGGTTCAAATCAGCATTGAGGTTTTGAAACTTGTCCCAAGCCTCGCGCTGTTTGCGGTTGACGGAAGCAAGGTTGCCACGCGCCTGACGGATACGCTCTTGACGGATACGCTCTTCCTGAAGCTGTTTGAGGGAATTGCTGACATGAAGCAGCATTCCTTCGCTTTGTTTGAGCAGGGCTTTTTTGTTTTCGACATCGTTGGTCGCAGCGGCAACGGCAGCTTTCAATTCGTCGGAATCGGTTTTGGCATTTTTCTCTTCCGTGTGTTTTTTGTCCTGTTTCACTGCTTTTCCGTCCTTGTCGGTACGGTCTTTTTTATTTGCAGAAACAGTGTCTTTGTCCGACTTGCCGCCCTTACGTGGATTGTCCTGTCCTTTTGTCTCTTTTTTACCTTGTTTGTTTTCAGGCTGTGTTTTTGCGTTTTTTTCTTTGGATTCGGACACAGGCTTGCCATATGCCTTTTTGTGTTCCGCCTTCGATTCCTTATTCTCTTCGCGTCCTTTGCGCGCAGACTGCTTGGATGTTGCCTCCTTCTCTGCTTCTTTGCGGTTTTTGGCGGTTTTTTTGGACTCTTTGCCCTCTTTTGCCGCCTCTTTGCCGCCTGTTTTTTTATCTTTCACTGTGGCATTTTTGCCTTTTTCTTTTTTGCCTTCCGCCGCTTCTGGCTGTTCTTTTTTGTTCTTCGCCTGTTTTTTCACTTCGGCGGAACGGTTGTGTGCCGCGTCGTGGGCGGCAATGGCGGGCGTGGAAAAAACGAGCATCAGGGCAAGCAGAAGGGGTTTATAGCGCATGGTTCGACCTTCGGAAAAAGTTGGATAATACTGAAGGCTGCACGAAAGCAGCCGGACGTTTGGATTATACTGTCAGTTATGCCGTCTGAAAATGCCGTTTGCCCAATCTTGCACCTTCTTTGCGCGGATACTTGCAATCGGCTCAAACAGCCTTATATTGTGCGGCATATTTTCAATGCTGCAATAGATATTGTGTTCCGACACACAGGGTAGCACATTAAGCCGCATACCGTATGTTGCCCGATTTGGGAGCGTGCGACCCTCCAAACAAAGCAAGCCCTGCCGCCTTCACGGAAAACAAGGATTTAACCGATAAGGAAATTTTGATAAACAGACTGCTACTGCTGTCTGCCGCCGTCCTGCTGACTGCCTGCGGCAGCGGCGAAACCGATAAAATCGGACGAGCAAGCACCGTTTTCAATATGCTGGGAAAAAACGACCGTATCGAGATGGAAGGATTCGACGATCCCGACGTTCAGGGCATTACCTGTTATATTTCATATGCAAAAAAGACGGCTTGAAGGAAACGGTCAATTTGGAACAAGTAAATTTTGGCAAAATATCTATAAAGGAAATTTTAAAGTACACCCATAATGGAAAAAATATTTTATCAAATTAGCGACCCCACACAAAATGTTCCCGAAGGAGATGACAGTTGGATAGATCAATTGAAACAAGAGAATATAATGTGCGATTGTGGAAATATCATTAAACATACAGCAATTGATGTCTTTCTAAATGAAAAAATAAAAAAAAGTTTTGCTCCAATTACCTACGCAAGAGGTACATTTATTGGAATGTTACATAAAGATATTGTTTCATTACTGGGCATTCAAAATATTGAGAATGTATATTTTGTAGTAAAGGTTTATGATGTAAACAAAACTGTATCCAAAGAATACATTTCAGTTGTTCCAAAATTTAGAATTTATATAAGGGGAGGGAAAGAATCAACTTGTAGTATATGTGAAAAGTGCGGAGTCGTTTTATATTTTCCTTTGCCATTAAATAGTTGGTATATTGTGGATAAATCTATCCCAAATCTCACTTTCTTTCCAAGCGCTTTAACAGGTATTATTGTGAATGACGAAATTTTAAAACAAATAAAAAAATCAGGAATTAAAAGAATTGGATATGAAAAATTGCCAGTATTAAAAGAAGCAATTGATGGTCACAATAGTTGTTTTGAGGCTTTGCCACCGGAATAATGACCTTTTCGGCAAAATCAAGAGTACTCGCAATGTCTTAGTTCCCTCAATGACAAGTAATTGCAGGCTCATTATGGCTGGCAGGAGGGAGATACCGCCTACGAGTGGTACGGCAACGGCATGCTCAGGAGCGTACGCACACCCGAAGGTGCCACCATAAGGTTTGAGTACGATGCCTTGGGCAGGCGTATCCTTAAAGAGACGCACGACACATGCCATCGCTATGCCTGGGACGGCAACGTGCTTCTGCATGAGTGGAGCTATGACAGGCGGGAGAAGACGCGTCCGACACATCGGTTTCGTGCGTTCAGACGGCATCTTCGATTTCTTTTGATGAAACCGCCGTGCGCAAACCGAAAGAAGTTTTCAAGCACGGTACGAGCTTCGCGTTCAAGAGTCGGCAGATTATCCGTTATTATAATCCGAAACGTAAAACTTTCGCTTATTTGGTTTACAGCGATAAAATCGTCCAAGGCTCGCCGAAAAATTCCTTAAGTGTGGTTTCCTGTTTCGGCAGCAACCTGCAAACCAATATGCCTCAAGCGGGCACTTCCGGCAAAATGCTTGCTGGCGCTTGCATGATTTCCAACCCGATAGAAAATCCCGACAAACGCTGATATGAACCTGTCCAACCACTTTCTCGTCGCCATGCCCGATATGGAAGACGCGTTTTTTGCACAATCGGTCGTCTATATCTGCAAACACGATGAAGACGGCGCACTCGGCATCGCCATCAACAAACCCTCTCCGATTACGATGGACATGATTTTTTCCGCCACCGGCAAAAACATCCCTTTCCGAATGCAGCACGACAGCGTGATGATGGGCGGGCCGGTGCAAGTCGATCGCGGTTATGTCGTGCATACCCCGGTCGGCAACTGGCAAAGCAGTATCGGCGTTTCGGACAATATCGCGCTGACTTCTTCCCGAGACGTGATTGAAAATATTTCACGCGAAGGCGCGGTTGACAAAATATTAATCAGTATCGGATATTCAAGCTGGGGAAAAGGCCAGCTCGAACGCGAACTTGCCGACAATGCGTGGCTGACCGTTCCCGCCGACGAACATATCCTGTTCGACATCCCCTACGAACACCGTTACGCCGCCGCATTTGCCAAACTCGGTATCGATCCGATCGCCTTGATTTCCGGAGTCGGCCATGCATAAAGCACCCCAAGGTACAGCATTGGCATTCGACTTTGGGGAAGCGCGTATCGGCGTGGCACAAGGAGACGCGGAATTAGGGCTATCCCATCCTTTGAGCACCGTTACCGGCAGCAGCAACGATGAAAAATTCGCGGCAATCGCCAAGCTGGTTCAAGAATGGCAGCCGCGTTATTTTGTCGTCGGACTGCCCGTGCATACCGACGGCACGGAACACGAAATGACGCATCTGTCCCGCAAGTTTGGACGCAGGCTGCACGGCAGATTCGGGCTTCCCGTCTATTGGGTGGACGAACGCCTCTCGTCCGTCTATGCCGAAAGCCTACTTTCGGAAGCACAGGTCTTCGGCAAAAAACGCAAATCGGTGCTCGACCAAGTGGCGGCGCAAGCCATCCTGCACGGTTTTTTCGAGGGCGGCGCGGCGGAATTTTTCAACGGGCGTGAGGGTTAAGCGGCACGGTTAACACCCTACCGTGAAAGAGGCGCGCACCAAGCCGTCCAGCTCCAATACCAAATTATCCCCCGCACCGATTGCGCCCACACCGGAGGGCGTTCCGGTAAACACCAAATCCCCTTTCTCCAACCCGTAATCCGCCGCCAGTTTGTGTAAAATTTCCCGAATCGGGTAAATCATCAAACCGGTATCCCCGCGCTGTTTCAATACACCGTTTTGTTTTAATGAAAACAACACCTTCTCGGGATTGCCGATTCTGTCTGCCACCGCAAAATCTGACACGCACGCGGAATGCCTGAACCCTTTTGCCTTCAGCCAGGGCAGCCCCTGCGCCTTCAGACGGCATTGGATATCCCGTGCCGTAAGGTCCAACCCTACACCATATCCTGCGACACATCCCAAAATATCTTCACCCTCGCCCATGCCGTCTGAATCCCGACCAATCAGCAACACGAGCTCGCACTCAAAATGTACATCCCTACTGAACTCGGGCAGCAAGATTGTACCGCCGCTATTCAAAATGCTGCCTGACGGCTTCATAAACACCACAGGTTCGGAAGGTATTTCGTTTTTTAACTCTTCGATATGTGCGGCATAGTTCCTGCTGATACAGAAAATATTGCCGACCTCGACTGCTTCTCCTTCTAAAAATACTGAAGCCACTTCACTTTCTCCCCAAATAAAAATGCCGTCTGAAATTATTTTCAGACGGCATTTGACCAAGCTTACGCATTTAATGAAGCTGTTACACGCGCAACAATTTCTCCGATCGGAACCGATTGCGCTTCGTTATCGCGGCGTTCGGCGTATTCAACATTGCCTTCTTTCAAGGCTCGGTCGCCAATGACGATGCGGTGCGGGATGCCCAAAAGCTCGGAGTCGTTGAGCAGCACGCCTGCGCGTTCGTCGCGGTCGTCGAGGAGGACATCCGCGCCTGCCGCCAGCAGTTCGGCGTAGATTTTGTCGGCGGCTTCGCGCACAGCATCTGATTTTTTGTAGTTCATCGGTACGATAACGACTTCAAACGGCGCCATCGCTTTGGTCCAGATGATGCCTTTTTCGTCGTTATTCTGCTCGATGGCGGCGGCAACGACGCGGGTGATGCCGATGCCGTAGCAGCCCATTTCCATAATTTGCGATTTGCCGTTGTTGTCCAAGAAGCTGACATTCATCGCTTTAGTATATTTGTCACGCAACTGGAAGACGTGTCCGACTTCAATGCCGCGCGCCAGTTTCAGACGGCCTTGCCCGTCGGGGCTTTCGTCGCCTTCGACGACGTTGCGCAAATCGACAAACTCAGGTTCGGCAGCGTCGCGGCCGAAATTGAAGCCGGTATAGTGGTAGTCGTCTTCGTTTGCGCCGATGACCCAGTCCGCGCCTTTTTCGGTAGCGAAATCGGCATAGACTTTGCCTGCAAAGCCGACAGGGCCGAGAGAGCCGCCGTTTGCGCCGAACTGTTCGACAATCGCGGCAGGGCTTGCCATCGTCAGCGGCGATTTCACGCCCGCGAGTTTCTCGGCTTTGATGTCGTTAAATTCATGGTCGCCGCGTAACAGCAGCAGGATAAGTTCGCCTTCGTTTTCGCCTTCAACCACGATGGATTTCAGTGTTTTTTCAATCGGAATACTGAGGAAATCAACCAATGAATCAATGGTTTTGACGTTTGGCGTGTGTACTTTGACGAGTTCTGCCTGAGCGGCTGCGCGTTCGCCTTTGAGCGGCAAGGTCGGCGCCAGCTCGATATTGGCGGCGTAATCGGAAGTGTCGCTGTATGCAATGACGTCTTCGCCGCTTTCAGCCAATACTTGGAATTCGTGCGAACCCGTACCGCCGATGCTGCCGGTGTCTGCGGCGACGGGGCGGAATTCTAAACCCAAACGGGTGAAGATGCGGCAATAAGCGTCGTACATGGCATCATAGGTCGTCTGAAGCGAGGCGTAGTCGGCATGAAAGGAATAAGCGTCTTTCATGACGAACTCGCGCGCGCGCATCACGCCGAAGCGCGGGCGCACTTCGTCGCGGAATTTGGTTTGGATATGGTAAAAGTTTTTCGGCAGTTGTTTGTAGCTGTTGATTTCTTTGCGCACGATGTCGGCGATGACTTCCTCGCAGGTCGGACCCATGCAGAAATTGCGGTCGTGGCGGTCTTTCAGGCGCAGCAGTTCTTTACCGTAAAACTCCCAGCGGCCGGATTCCTGCCACAGCTCGGCAGGCTGCACCACCGGCATCAGCAACTCCACGCTGCCCGCGCGCGCCATTTCTTCGCGCACGACGTTTTCGACTTTGCGTAACACGCGCAGCCCCATCGGCATCCAAGTATAAAGACCGGACGCGTTGGCTTTAATCAGGCCGGCGCGAATCATCAGCTTGTGGCTGGCAAGCGCGGCTTCGGCAGGGGCTTCTTTTAAAGTAGAGATAAAGAATTGGCTGGCTTTCATAAAAGTATTTTTCCAAACAGGCAGATTCAAAAGTAAATCGGGTGCAGATTGTAACGCGAAAAAAGCAGGTTTTGCACCAACCTCCAAAATTCACCCCCTGCCCCAAGCGCGGGACAAATCCCATGCCAGACGACAAAAACATGACTAGAAACATCATATTGAACATAATCACATGATTTTTATAGATTTAAATATGCCTATTTTTTAATCAAAATAAGCGTACATTTGTTGCGTAAGACTTTTTTAACACAAGCCGTGGCTTATCAACACGGTTATCCACAAAGCTTGTGTATAGATTTTCTACAATAGGGAAATTGCCGGCAGAGACATAACGATTCGACATCCCACAATTCCGAAAAAATATAACCAAAATCAAACAGAATGTTTTCGCAATCAAAAAGACCTGTCCTTACCAAACGCCAACTTCAGTATAAAACCTGCTTTTAAAAGCATGGTTATTTGCCAGCAGACCCGATTGCTGATAGGATTTCGTGTGGAGCAGACCGAACATTTTTTCAAGTTTTCCCTTGTTTCCAAGACTTTTATAATTTTTTGAAAACATTGGACTTAAATTATTTTGTTTCGGTTTGATTTAGAAATTTTCGTTTTTGCTTATTATTTTTCACAAACGAAAATAAAGGGGTTGGCTACACCCTCCCTGCCGATTAAACACTCAACATAAAGGATAGATACTATGTCCACCCAATTACACGATGTTGACCCTATCGAAACCCAAGAGTGGCTGGACGCGTTAAGCTCCGTCCTCGAATATGAAGGCGGCGAACGCGCGCAATACCTCTTGGAAAACCTGGTCAAATACTGCCGCGACAAAGGCGTACGTATGCCACACGGCACGACCACCCCGTATTTGAATACCGTTTCGGTTGAAAACGAAAAAGGCATTCCGGGCGACCAAAACATCGAACACCGCATCCGCGCATTCGTGCGCTGGAACGCCGCCGCCATCGTATTGCGCGCCGGCAAGAAAGATTTGGAACTGGGTGGGCACATCGCATCTTTCCAATCTGCCGCCACCATGTACGAAGTCGGTTTCAACCACTTCTGGAAAGCCAAAGGTGAAGGTGAAGAAGGCGATTTGGTCTTCTTCCAAGGTCACGTTGCCCCTGGTATCTATGCACGCGCGTTTGTTGAAGGCCGTCTGACTGAAGACCAACTGAACAATTTCCGTCAAGAAGTTGACGGTAAAGGTCTGCCTTCTTACCCTCACCCTCACCTCCTGCCCGACTTCTGGCAGTTCCCGACCGTATCCATGGGTTTGGGTCCGATTATGGCGATTTACCAAGCACGTTTCCTGAAATACTTGGAATCTCGCGGTCTGGCAAAAACCAAAGGCCGTAAAGTATGGTGCTTCTGTGGTGACGGCGAAATGGACGAACCTGAAAGCCAAGGCGCGATTGCCCTGGCAGCACGCGAAGGTTTGGACAACCTGGTTTTCGTCATCAACTGTAACCTGCAACGTTTGGACGGCCCAGTACGCGGTAACGGCAAAATCATTCAAGAATTGGAAGGCAACTTTGCCGGCGCCGGCTGGAATGTCGTCAAAGTCATCTGGGGTCGCCGTTGGGACCGCCTCTTGGCTAAAGACAAAGACGGCATCCTGCGCAAACGCATGGAAGAATGTTTGGATGGTGACTACCAAACTTATAAATCCAAAGATGGCGCATACGTTCGCGAACACTTCTTCAATACCCCTGAACTGAAAGCATTGGTCGCAGATATGACCGATGACGAAATTTGGGCATTAAACCGCGGCGGCCATGATCCTCAAAAAGTGTACAACGCTTACGACCGCGCAGTGAACCACGCCGATGGCAAACCTACTGTAATCTTGGCGAAAACCATTAAAGGTTACGGTATGGGTGCATCCGGCGAAGGTCAAAACGTTGCCCACCAAGCAAAAAAAATGGACAAAGCGTCTCTGAAACAGTTCCGTGACCGCTTTGACATTCCAGTAACTGACGAGCAAATCGACAGTGGCGACCTGCCTTATCTGACTTTTGCTCCTGACAGCGAAGAATACAAATACCTGCACGCACGTCGCGAATCTTTGGGTGGCTACCTGCCTCAACGCAACCCTACCCAAGACGTTTTGGAAGTACCTGAACTGTCTGCATTTGATGCTCAACTGAAATCCAGCGGTGACCGTGAATTCTCAACCACTATGGCTTTCGTACGCATCCTGTCTACTTTGCTGAAAGACAAAAAAATCGGCAAACGCGTTGTACCTATCGTTCCTGACGAAAGCCGTACTTTCGGTATGGAAGGTATGTTCCGCCAATACGGTATTTGGAACCCTAAAGGCCAACAATATACCCCTCAAGATAAAGACCAACTGATGTTCTACAAAGAATCCATCGACGGTCAAATCTTGCAAGAAGGTATTAACGAACCGGGCGCAATGGCTGACTGGATCGCTGCTGCAACCAGCTACGCCAACAGCAACTTTGCGATGATTCCTTTCTACATCTACTATTCTATGTTCGGTTTCCAACGTATCGGCGACTTGGCTTGGGCGGCTGGCGATATGCACGCGCGCGGCTTCCTGTTGGGCGGCACTGCCGGCCGTACGACTCTGAACGGCGAAGGCCTGCAACACGAAGACGGCCACAGCCATGTTCAAGCGGATCTGATTCCGAACTGCGTCACTTACGATCCGACCTTCCAATACGAAGTGGCCGTCATCGTACAAGACGGTCTGCGCCGTATGTATGCCAATAATGAAGACGTGTTCTACTACATTACCCTGATGAACGAGAACTACACCCATCCGGATATGCCCGAAGGTGCGGAACAAGACATCTTGAAAGGTATGTACCTGCTGAAAGCCGGCGGCAAAGGCGACAAGAAAGTCCAACTGATGGGTTCCGGTACGATTCTGCAAGAAGTGATTGCCGGTGCCGAGCTGCTGAAAGCCGACTTCGGCGTGGAAGCAGACATCTGGTCTTGCCCGTCCTTCAACCTGCTGCACCGCGACGCCATCGAAACCGAACGCTTCAACCGCCTGCATCCGCTGGAAGCTGAAAAAGTGCCTTTCGTTACCTCTCAACTGCAAGGTCATGACGGTCCGGTTATCGCCGCTACCGACTATATCCGCAGCTATGCCGACCGTATCCGCGCGTACATCCCGAACGACTACCATGTCTTGGGCACTGACGGTTTCGGCCGTTCCGACAGCCGCGCCAACCTGCGCCGCTTCTTTGAAGTGGATCGCTACAACGTTGCCGTGGCAGCATTGGCCGCATTGGCGGAACAAGGCAAAGTCAGCAAAGAAACCGTTCAACAAGCCATTGAGAAATACGGCATCAAAGCCGATTCAGCCCCTAGCTGGAAACGCTGATTGATGTTTCAGACGGCCTGTTTGCCCCATTCAGACATCAGGCCGTCTGAAAACCGAATGCCCGAATGGTTTGAACAGACAAACCGTACCGATGCCGCGTGAAGCAGTTTTCAGACGGCATCCAACTGAAAAAGATTAAAGGAACTCAAATGAGTATCGTAGAAATCAAAGTCCCCGATATCGGCGGTCACGAAAACGTCGACATCATCGCCGTAGAAGTTAAAGCGGGCGACACCATCGCCGTTGACGACACCCTGATTACTTTGGAAACCGACAAAGCCACGATGGATGTACCTGCCGATGCGGCCGGTGTCGTGAAAGAAGTTAAAGTCAAAGTTGGCGACAAAATCTCCGAAGGCGGCGTAATTCTGACCGTTGAAACCGGTACCGCCGCTGCCGAAGCCGCCCCAGCTGCTGCCGCTGAAACACAACCTGCACCTGCCGCCACACCCGTTGCCGCAGGCGGTGCAACCGTTCAAGTAGCCGTCCCCGATATCGGCGGCCATACCGATGTGGATGTAATCGCTGTTGAAATCAAAGTGGGCGACACCGTTGCCGAAGACGACACGCTGATTACTTTGGAAACCGACAAAGCGACAATGGACGTACCTTGTACCGCTGCCGGTGTCGTTAAAGCCGTATTCTTAAAAGTCGGCGACAAAGTGTCCGAAGGCTCTGCCATTATCGAAGTAGAAACCGCCGGCTCTGCCGCAGCAGCCCCTGCTCAAGCCGCCGCACCCGCACCGGCTGCCGCTCCGGCTCCGACTGCTGTCGCCGCACCTGCACCTTCTGCACCTGCCGCTGCCAAAATCGACGAGGCCGCTTTCGCCAAAGCACACGCCGGTCCTTCCGCACGCAAACTGGCGCGCGAATTGGGCGTGGATTTGAGCCAAGTCAAAGGCACCGGCTTGAAAGGCCGTATCGTGGGCGACGACATCAAAGCCTTTGTGAAATCCGTAATGCAGGGCGGCGCGGCAAAACCTGCCGCAGCCGGCGCGTCTTTGGGCGGCGGTCTGGACTTACTGCCGTGGCCTAAAGTGGACTTCTCCAAATTCGGTAATGTCGAAGTTAAAGAATTGTCCCGCATTAAGAAAATTTCCGGTCAAAACCTGTCCCGCAACTGGGTTGTGATTCCCCACGTTACCGTACACGAAGAAGCGGATATGACTGAGCTGGAAGAATTCCGCAAACAGCTGAACAAAGAATGGGAACGCGAAGGCATGAAACTGTCCCCGTTGGCGTTCATCATCAAAGCCTCCGTTTCCGCGCTGAAAGCCTTCCCCGAATTCAACGCTTCTCTGGACGGCGACAACCTGGTGCTGAAAAACTACTTCAACATCGGTTTCGCAGCCGATACGCCAAACGGCTTGGTTGTTCCCGTCATCAAAGACGTAGATCAAAAAGGCTTGAAACAAATCAGCCAAGAACTGACCGAATTGTCCAAAAAAGCCCGCGAAGGCAAGCTCAAACCGCAAGAAATGCAAGGTGCGTGCTTTACCATTTCCAGCTTGGGCGGCATCGGCGGCACAGGCTTCACGCCGATTGTGAACGCTCCCGAAGTCGCCATCTTGGGCGTGTGCAAATCCCAAATCAAACCGGTTTGGAACGGCAAAGAGTTTGCCCCGCGCCTGATGTGCCCGTTGAGCCTGTCCTTCGACCACCGCGTCATCGACGGTGCGGCCGGTATGCGCTTCACCGTATTCTTGGCGAAGCTGTTGAAAGACTTCCGCCGCATTACCCTGTAACCCGATCGGCTTCAGACGGCATAGCGGTCTGTGCCGTCTGAAAAGGAAGTTTGAACATCATTCAGAAAGATGAGACATGAGCTTAGTTGAATTGAAAGTGCCCGACATTGGCGGACACGAAAATGTAGATATTATCGCGGTTGAAGTAAACGTGGGCGATACCATCGCCGTTGACGATACCCTGATTACACTGGAAACCGATAAGGCGACTATGGACGTACCTGCCGAAGTTGCGGGCGTGGTCAAAGAAGTAAAAGTCAAAGTCGGCGACAAAATCTCCGAAGGCGGTTTGATTGTTGTCGTTGAAGCTGAAGGCACGGCTGCCGCCCCTAAAGCCGAAGCGGCTGCCGCCCCGGCGCAAGAAGCCCCTAAAGCTGCCGCTCCCGCTCCGCAAGCCGCGCAATTCGGCGGTTCTGCCGATGCCGAGTACGACGTGGTCGTATTGGGCGGCGGCCCCGGCGGTTACTCCGCTGCATTTGCCGCTGCCGATGAAGGCTTGAAAGTCGCCATCGTCGAACGTTATAAAACCTTGGGCGGCGTTTGCCTGAACGTCGGCTGTATCCCTTCCAAAGCCCTCTTGCACAATGCTGCCGTTATCGACGAAGTGCGCCACTTGGCTGCAAACGGCATCAAATACCCCGAGCCTGAACTCGACATCGATATGCTGCGCGCCTACAAAAACGGCGTGGTTTCCCGCCTCACCGGCGGTTTGGCAGGTATGGCGAAAGGCCGCAAAGTGGACGTTATCCAAGGCGACGGCCAATTCTTAGATCCGCACCACTTGGAGGTATCGCTGACTGCCGGCGACGTGTACGAACAAGCAACGCCTACCGGCGAGAAAAAAATCGTTGCCTTCAAAAACTGTATCATTGCAGCAGGCAGCCGCGTAACCAAACTGCCGTTTATCCCTGAAGATCCGCGCATCATCGATTCCAGCGGCGCATTGGCTCTGAAAGAAGTACCGGGCAAACTGCTGATTATCGGCGGCGGCATTATCGGCCTCGAGATGGGTACGGTTTACAGCACGCTGGGTTCGCGTTTGGATGTGGTTGAAATGATGGACGGCCTGATGCAAGGCGCAGACCGCGACTTGGTGAAAGTATGGCAAAAACAAAACGAATACCGTTTTGACAACATTATGGTCAACACCAAAACCGTTGCAGTCGAGCCGAAAGAAGACGGCGTTTACGTTACCTTTGAAGGTGCAAATGCGCCTAAAGAGCCGCAACGTTACGATGCCGTACTGGTTGCCGCCGGCCGCGCGCCCAACGGCAAACTCATCAGCGCGGAAAAAGCAGGCGTTGCCGTAACCGATCGCGGCTTCATCGAAGTGGACAAACAAATGCGTACCAATGTGCCGCACATCTACGCCATCGGCGACATCGTCGGTCAGCCGATGTTGGCGCACAAAGCCGTTCACGAAGGACACGTTGCCGCCGAAAACTGCGCCGGCCACAAAGCCTACTTCGACGCGCGCGTGATTCCGGGCGTTGCCTACACTTCTCCCGAAGTGGCGTGGGTGGGCGAAACCGAGTTGTCCGCCAAAGCCTCCGGCCGCAAAATCACCAAAGCCAGCTTCCCGTGGGCGGCTTCCGGCCGTGCGATTGCCAACGGTTGCGACAACGGCTTTACCAAGCTGATTTTCGATGCCGAAACCGGACGGGTTATCGGCGGCGGCATCGTCGGCCCCAACGGCGGCGATATGATCGGCGAAGTCTGCCTCGCCATCGAAATGGGCTGTGATGCGGCCGACATCGGCAAAACCATCCATCCGCACCCCACTTTGGGCGAATCCATCGGTATGGCTGCGGAAGTGGCTTTGGGCACTTGTACCGACCTGCCGGCTCAAAAGAAAAAATAAACCTGACGCTCTAAGCAGCCGATAAGGTTTATCCGAACAAATGCCGTCTGAACCCTTCAGACGGCATTTTTGTTTCCCCCTTATGCTTTCCCACCGCAAATTTTAACCGGCTTTCACTCATCCCCCGTCCCGTCTGCGTTTCATATCTGAACATCGGAAACGCGCCCGGGCATCGGATTAGGGGCAATAACGGTATTTAAATATGAAACACATCCCGTTTCAAAACCGGCAAAAATGCCGTCTGAACGTTCAGACGGCATTGGGCATAAACGGCATTAATGCGGTTGGCCGGAAACCCCGCCGCCCTCGTCAAAATCGGAATCGGGTTCATTTTGCAGCGTTTTACCGTTTAACTTCAGGGTGTTGTTTTTCAGGGAAATGACCGTATCAATCTGATTGCCGTCTAAAGTGAGGTATTTTTCCCGCGCCATACTTTGAACCGTACTGTCCACCATCAGGCGCAAAGTCTCGTTGATGTCGTCAAGACTTGCCCTGCCTTCCGCCTCATCTTCGGCATTGACGCTGAAAATATTGCCCGCTTGGCTGACTGCCAAATCTTCCAACATTTTTTGAGGAATACTCATTCTGATGTCCGCCTCAGTTTTCTTCAGCATCAAACCCAATTGGTTCAAATCTTCCTTCTTCATATCTTTAAACATAATTTTCCCGCCCACATCGATTTTTCCCGACGGCAGCGTGAAACGGAAAGTTTTGATATTTAGCACCGGGTCATGGGTAAATAATCCGGAAGCCTCGCCTTTGACTGCAGTAATCAAATCATTGCGGATTTGTTCTTCAGTCATTTTTTTGGCAGAAATTTGTGCAAACTTGCGTTTCAATACGGTTAAGGAAGAAGCATCGAGATGTTCGGCAGCGATATGGATATCCAGCGGGCCATATTTTTCATCGCCGTAAACCAGCGTGTCAAAACGGAACTGCCCTTCACTGTTGATAAATGAGCCCGATTCCCCGGTCTTGGTTGAAAAAGCCAGTTTGCCAACTTCGATTTTGGAAGGTGCGATACTGCCGTTGGGATTGATAAACGCGCCAATCTGCAAATCGGTAACGAGATTGACCAGTTCGTTTAACTTGACGTTGTAATCGACACCCTCTTTCCATTCTAGGGAGAATTTTTCCAAGGTCAGATTGCTGCTGCCTAAAGCAAGCGGATTGATGCCGTCTGAAGTTTCCGAATCGAAATGCACTTTTTCAAACGCGGCATCGCCTTTATCTGCCAGCTTGATTTTAAACAAGGGGGCATCATAGCCGTTTCGGTAGCTTTTGAAACCTTTTTGGTAAACCGTTTTCCCCGTCAGGCCTTCCCAGTGCAGCCTGATGCCCGACAGTTCTTCATAATCGAAGGCGGGAACACTGACTTCCATCTTGCCGCTGCCGTTGAAATAAACGGTATTGGCAAGGGAAACCGGGGCTTGTTTCCCAAAAAAGCGTTCCAAAACTTTTTCCGTTTCAGGCGCGTATTTGAACTCGGTTTCAATGTGCGCCTGCGTGCCGAATCCGCCGGCAAAAGGACCGTGCGTGATATGGTTTACCAGCGTAACCGGCTGTTCCAACACTGTTTTCAAATTATCCGGCAGATATTTCTGCGCATTATGCAGCAACTCGGGTTTCAGACGGATGACCGTCGTTTCCGTAGAGGTAAACCAGCCGCGCTCATATTGGTGCGATTCGACGGTCAGGAAGCCCGTTTCCTGCAATATTTTTTGCTGCTGCGTCAGGCTTTCTTCGGCTTTGACACCCAAATAATAAGGTGTACCCAAAGCAACGCCGAGCAATGCTGCCGCAACTGAAATCAAAGGTTTTTTCATCACTTCAAACAAGCAGGTTTCAAAGACGCTAGAATAGCATTATTTAAGCGTATCCCGCCATATCTCTTTAAAAGAAATGCCGTCTGAAACCTGTTCGGACGGCATTTTCGGAAACGGAGGCAGCTTAGAAATCCAATTCCGCCTTCAGCCAGTAAGTACGCGGCATACCGACGACGGCGAAGCTGCGGTCGAATTGTCCGCGCTGTACCTGCCAATAGTTTTTGTTGAACAGGTTTTCCACCGAGCTGCTGACGGTCAAAGTATTTTTGCCCAGCTTGGTTTTGTAGCGCGCGCCTACGTCAACCAAGGTGTAGGATGGGAAGGCATATTGTTTTTTCGTGTCTTGGTAAGACTTGCCGAAATACGAAACGTTGCCGTTCAAGGTCAAGCCTTTGGCAAATGGTGCATCCCATTCCACGCCCGCTTTGGCAATCACGCGCGGATTGGCGACTTGTACGCCGTTAACCAGCATATCGCGCGCATTCGGATAATTCTTCACGGTCGATTGCAGATACATCACGCCGAAAGTCGGGCGCAGGGTTTTGTTCAACAGGTTGGCGTATGCGTTGAACTCGATACCTCGGCTGCGTTCCATGCCTTGTTCGTCTTTGGCCTCACCGCCTTGCGCTTTATAGCCGGCAAAATCGGAATTATTGCCGTAGGTCAGGCTGCCATCTTTATTAGTCTGACCTCGCCAGTAGCCCGGGCGTTTAATTTGGAACGCATTCAACGCGGTAACGAAATCGCCCCAGTTTTTACGCACGCCCACTTCAAACTGGCGGCTGACACGTGGTTTCGCCATTGTCGTTTCGCCGGAATCATCGGTTTTAATTTCGGCAGGCTCCAAGTCTTCCATATAGTTGCCGTACACGACCAAATCGGGTTGCGGCACCCATGCGGCCATCAACATCGGGCTGAAGCGTTTGGCATCGCCGCTTTGAACCGGTTTACCCTTTTGAGCCGGTGTCTTGTCGGTGTATTCGACATATTGATAGCGACCGCCCAAAGTCAGGCGGTATTTATTGTCTGCAAAGCCCAAGGTGTCGGACAAAGCCAGGCTGTTGACTTTGATATTGGCATCCAAGTTGGCGGTTTTCGCCCAAGAATTGGGATAGTCGGCTTTGAACGATGCCAATTGATTCGCAATATTTCCGTTTGCCTTCACTTCTATCTTGCTGTTTCCGTTCCCGCTGCCGTTTATGGTTTTCCGTTGGCGGATGATGCGGTCAAAAGCCGTACTCCAGTTGTGCGTAACCGGGCCGGTTTCAAATTCGCCGCGTGCGGTCAGGTTCATACTCAAAGTACGGAAGTATTGGTCGGTCAGGCGCGCCGTGCCGGTGTGGTATTGGTTGGCAGCCGTGCAGGTTTCGGTTTGGCTGCTTGCGCCGCTTGTACCGCAAACGGTCGGGGAAATCAGCGTGCCGTAATAACGCGCTTTGTTGTAGCCGATGCCGCCTGTAATTTGGGCATTTTCAAACGCATCCCATTCAAAGGTCAGCATATTGGTTTCGCCGACGGTGTTTTGCCAGTTCCAAGAAGGCAGCAGGTTGATTTTGCCGTCGGGCGCGTCGAACAAGCGTCCGTTGGCGTTTTGAATATCCTGCATACGCGCGCGGCCGCCGTTGGTTTTGCGTTTCGCGTAGATGGAGTCGAACGCCACGCGCAGTTTTTCGCCGCGATAGTCGGCATTTACCGCAAATTCTTTGTTGTCTTCGCTGTAACCGTGGCGCGGGGTGTCGCCGTGGCGCAGTTTGCCGTTGGCGCGCACGCCAAATTCTTTGTTTTCGCCGAAGCGTTGACCCAAGTCGAACGTACCTTGGGCGCGGTTGTTGCTAAACCAGCCCAAACCGATTTTGCGGTTGCCTTCATCGACGGCTTTTTTGGTTTCGATATTGACGGAACCGGATACCGCGCCGTCGGGATCCATACCGTTTACGGTGGTGGACGCGCCTTTAATCAGTTGCGCGGAGCCGACTTGCACGCTGGCCGTGCCTTGCGTGCCGTACATTCCTGCCAAGCCGTTGACGCTGAACTGGCGCGAGTCAAGCTGATAACCTCGGAAATACAGGCCGGTCAGCGTGTTGCTTTCGCCGCCAAACTGCCAAACGGAAGCGTCTTTTTTCGCTACGGCATCCACCAAAGTACGCGCCTCGGTGTTGTTGAGGGCTTGTTCGTCGTAGTTGACGACGGTAATCGGCGCGGTAAAGGCGTTGGCTTTGCCCAATACGCCCAAGTTCACGCGGTCGCGCAAGTCGCCGTCGCTGGCGATGGAATAAGAACGGGCGGCTTTGACGCGTTTGGCGTCGGCGCGGACATGAACCTGTCCGAGTTCGCCCTGCTGCGGAACATTGTCGGCGGCAGACGAAAACGCGCTCAAAATCAACAGTGGCATTAAGGCAAGTTTTTTGTTCATGAAAACGCTCTCTTTTTAAGTATTTAAGGAATAAATTTAAAAATAAACAAATTGGTCAGATATTTGTGTGGAAATTATATTTGATAATCAAAACTATTCCAAAAAAATTTTGGGGGGCAAAGTTATCTGACTGTTATAGTGGATTAACAAAAATCAGGACAAGGCGGCGAAGCCGCAGACAGTACAAATAGTACGGAACCGATTCACTTGGTGCTTCAGCACCTTAGAGAATCGTTCTCTTTGAGCTAAGGCGAGGCAACGCCGTACTGGTTTTTGTTAATCCACTATAAAACTTGGTTTATTTTTATACTCCGTTGTCTGTTTTCTGCCACAGTCGATTTGGCTTCCATCAAACTGCATTTAAACGACTGAAAGGGAAACAGACACATTGCACGGGATTCTCCGTTTAATCAGATATGGGTTTCCATCTTCGGCAGTTTCGGGCATTTGACCGTTTCCGCCGCCTTGCCCAGCTGCCAATAAAAATGCCGTCTGAAATATCGGCCCGATACTTCAGATGGCATACCTGCCCGTTTTCCCGTATTTCCGGGGGCGGGCTGAAATTTAAACATGCGCGGAAATGATTTTCAGCATCTGCGCCAGTACTTTAGGATTGGCAGCCACAATATCGCCGCTTTCCAACCAGCCTTCGCCGCCCGACATATCGGTAACGATACCGCCCGCTTCTTGGACAATCAATGCGCCGGCGGCAATATCCCAAGGCTTGAGGTTAAACTCGAAAAAGCCGTCCAAACGGCCGGCCGCTACGGCGCACAAATCCAAAGAAGCCGCGCCTTCACGGCGGCCGCCGGCGGTTTTGGACAAAAAGTCTTTCAAAATCGCCAGATACTTGTCCATCATGCTTTGATCGACAACGGGGAAGCCGGTACCGATCAGGCAGCGGTTCAATTCGATGCGGTTGGAAACGCGGATGCGGCGGTCGTTGAGCAACGCGCCTTTGCCTCGGGATGCCATATATACGTCGTTGCGCTCGGGTGCGTACACCAAAGCCTCTTGCAACACGCCTTTGTGCAAAAGAGCCATAGAGACGGCGTATTGGGGATGGCCGTGAAGGAAGTTGGTTGTGCCGTCGAGCGGGTCGATAATCCATTCGTACTCGGCGGCGGCTTTACCGTAAGAGCCGCCTTCTTCGCAAGTGATTTTGTGATGCGGATAGGCTTCTTTGAGCGTTTCAACCAAAATCATCTCGGAGCTGCGGTCAACATCGGAAACGAAGTCGTTGAATGCTTTGCTGTCCACCTTGACGGCATCCAGATTGCCGGCGGCGCGTATCATCATTTGCCCTGCTTTACGGGCGGCTTTGAAAGCGGTATTTAAAAACGGATTCATGGTTTTCTTCCTAATTCGGGTAAAATACGCCCCAATGCGCCGAACAAGGCACACAAGAGGCAGTTTATCGTTTCCGACGCTGTTAAAGAACATTTCAGACGGCATAAGAAAAGGCCGTCTGAAAACAAAAAGATGGCGCATTATACCTGATTCCCTTACAAACAGAAAACAAAATATGGCTTCCGAAAAACCCGCCCTGCCCGCTTATCTGGACAACATCCGCATCGTCCTCACACGCACCAGCCATCCCGCCAATATCGGCTCTGCCGCACGCGCGATGAAAACAATGGGCCTGCACAAACTGACCATCGTCGCCCCTAATCTGATGGCTACGCCGATGACGGAAAATCCGCCCATTTTTAATCCCGATGACGTGCAAAGTTTTGCACTGCCTGAAGAAAGTTTCATCCTCGCTTCGGGCGCGGCAGACGTATTGCACAACGCCGAAATCGTCGCCACGCTGGACGAAGCCCTTGCCGATACCACCATCGCCTGCGCCCTCACCAGCCGCCGCCGCGAAATCACCGCGCCGCTGCAAACCCCGCGCGATTTGGTGCCTGAATTACTGCAGGCCGCCAACCGCGGCGAGAAAGTGGCGTTGGTTTTCGGCAACGAAACTTTCGGCTTGAGCATCGAAGAAGTCCAAGCCTGCAACCGACTGATGACCATCAACGGCAATCCCGACTATTTCTCGCTCAACCTCGCCCAAGCAGTGCAGGTCGTGTGCTACGAAATCTTTAGCCAAACCGATTTGCCCATGACCCATCTGCAACAGGAAGACCACGCCGCGACCCACGAGCAAATCAAAGGCATGGTCGCCCATATGGAAAGCGTGATGAACGACATCGGCTTTTTCAACCGCCGCAACGGCGAACGCCTGATGCGCCGTATGCAGAGCCTGTTCG
>NZ_JAGTUI010000004.1:0-37640 GCF_018224585.1 Neisseria sp. Marseille-Q1983 | reverse complement strand
TTTTTTCAACCGCCGCAACGGCGAACGCCTGATGCGCCGTATGCAGAGCCTGTTCGGACGCGCCAACACGCAAACCGAAGACATCGACATCCTGCGCGGTTTCTTCAATACGCTGCAACACCGACTGAAGGACAGGCAGCCTTAAATCCGCGCCGTCCGAATCCGGTTTTCAGACGGCATTTCCGGTCAGGCAGAATACGGGAAAACAATGAATTACGCCCTAGACGCATTATGGTGGAAACTCACCAGCCAACCCGTCCGCGACCTCGCCTCGCTGCTGACTGCGCCGCCTTTGTGGCAAAGCAGTTGCGAATTGGGCGTGCGCGAACTATTGGGGGAACATGGTTTCCGCTATCTTTTGGCATTGGACGCCGATCCCTCGCCATTGACGGATTACCTTGCCCGACGCGCCCCGTTCGGACACCGTCTCGGCATTTATGCCGAAAATCTGCTGGCTTTTTGGTTTGCCAACGCACCGCACGCCCAACTGCTTGCACACAACCTGGCGGTTTCCGATTCAGACAGCGGCACGCAAGGCGCGGCGGATTTTTTGGCAACGCTGGACGGCGAACCCTGCCATATCGAGCTGACCTGCAAATATTACGGCGGCACGGGCAAACCCGAAGACATGCGCGGACTCGACTCCAAAGACACGCTGTTGGGAAAAGCCGCCAAGCTGTCTGCCCAACTTGCCCTGTTCCGCACTTCAGACGGCATCCGAACCTTGCGGCGGCACGGTTTGCCGCTTGACGTAAAACCCGTTTCCATCGTGCGCGGCATCGGATTTTTTCCGCAAGGTTTCAACGCCTTTGAGCCGCCGCTTAATCCATACGGCTGGCGCGGTATCTATATTCAAGATTGGGCGGAATACGGGTTTGAACGCCGAGAAGCGCGCTACCATCTGCTCGACCGCATGGCCTATCTCGCGCCTGCGCGTGTCGCCAAAACCGAAACATTAAACGAAACCGAAATCCGCCGCATCGACAATGGTTTGATTGCCGTTTTGGAATGTCGGCCGGACGGCTTTTGGCACGAAATCGAACGTATTATGAAGGCCGTCTGAAACCATTTCCCCACTTTAAGAGAACCCATTAATGATGAACGCCGCACAACTCGACCATACCGCCAAAGTTTTGGCTGAAATGCTGACTTTCAAACAGCCTTCCGATGCCGTCCTCTCCGCCTATTTCCGCGAACACAAAAAGCTCGGCCGCCAAGACCGCCACGAAATCGCCGAAACCGCCTTCGCCGCCCTGCGCCATTATCAAAAAATCAGTACCGCCCTGCGCCGTCCGCACGCGCAGCCGCGCAAAGCCGCACTCGCCGCACTGGTTCTCGGCAGAAGTACCAACATCAGCCAAATCAAAGACCTGCTTGATGAAGAAGAAACAGAGTTCCTCGGCAATTTGAAAGCCCGCAAAACCGAGTTTTCAGACGGCCTGAATACCGCCGCAGAATTGCCGCAATGGCTGGTGGAACAACTGAAACAGCATTGGAGCGAAGAAGAAATCCTCGCCTTCGGCCGCAGCATCAACCAACCTGCCCCGCTCGACATCCGCGTCAATACCTTGAAAGGCAAACGCGATAAAGTGCTGCCATTGTTGCAAGCCGAAAGTGCCGATGCGGAGGCAACGCCTTATTCGCCTTGGGGCATCCGCCTGAAAAACAAAATCGCGCTTAACAAACACGAACTGTTTTTGGACGGCACGCTGGAAGTCCAAGACGAAGGCAGCCAGCTGCTTGCTTTATTGGTGGGCGCAAAACGCGGCGAAATCATTGTCGATTTCTGTGCCGGCGCAGGCGGCAAAACCCTCGCCGTCGGCGCGCAAATGGCGAACAAAGGCAGAATCTACGCCTTCGACATCGCCGAAAAACGCCTTGCCAACCTCAAACCGCGCATGACCCGTGCCGGACTGACCAACATCCACCCTGAACGCATCAGCAGTGAACAAGATACCCGTATCGCCCGACTGGCAGGCAAAGCCGACCGTGTGTTAGTGGACGCACCCTGCTCCGGCTTAGGCACACTGCGCCGCAATCCCGACCTCAAATACCGCCAATCCGCCGAGACCGTCGCCAAACTTTTGGAACAGCAACACAGCATCCTCGATGCCGCCTCCAAACTGGTGAAACCGCAAGGACGCTTGGTGTACGCCACTTGCAGCGTGCTGCCCGAAGAAAACGAGCTGCAAGTCGAACGTTTCCTGTCCGAACATCCCGAGTTTGAACTCGTCAACTGCGCCGAACTGCTGCAAAGTCTGAAGGTCGATTTGGATACCGGCAAATACCTGCGCCTCAACTCCGGAGAACACCAAACCGACGGCTTCTTTGCCGCCGTATTGCAACGCAAATAAACCGGTTTGAACAAAATGCCGTCCGAACCCTTTTCAAAGCGTTCAGACGGCATTTCATCAATTAAAAATATCAAAAACCGATTCAACACCAAAGGCAGAAGCACGCGCCCATCGGATTTTATACGCGCCGGACTGCAATTTTCTTTTTCTTTGTCGAAATATACGGTAGCATAAGCATATTCCAATGATATTTTTGGGAATCTGTTTTATCCCAATATATAAAGCACCATATAAGGCGGAGTTTCTTCTTTGCTTTGAGCCGAACCCGGAAAAGACACCGCCAGAGCCGGCCCTGATTCTGCCCGGCAGCCAACCATCAAGGAAACCCTAATGAACTTTTCTTTATCCGTCATCACACTTACCCTCGCCTCTTTCCTGACCGTCCCGCCTGCCGGAGCCGCCGTCTTTACTTGGAAGGACGGCGGCGGCAACAGCTATTCGGATGTGCCGAAACAGCTTCATCCCGACCAAAGCCAAATCTTAAACCTGCGGACGCGCCAAACCAAACCGGCGGTCAAGCCCAAACCTACCGTCGATAAGAATGCGGACAGTGCGAAGGAAAACGAAAAGGATATTGCCGAAAAAAACGGGCAGCTTGAGGAAGAAAAGAAAAAAATTGCCGAAACAGAACGGCAGAACAAAGAAGAAAACTGCCGGATTTCAAAAATGAACCTGAAGGCGGTGGGAAACTCAAATGCGAAAAACAAGGATGATTTGATTCGGAAATACAATAACGATGTGAACAAATACTGCCGTTAATCGGCTCTAGCGCAAACCCGATGCCGTCTGAAGCGGCACGGGGTTTGTTTATTTCTGCCAGTAGGTTTTGACGTTGACGAACTCGTACAGCCCGAATTCGGACAATTCGCGCCCGTAACCGGAATCTTTGACTCCGCCGAAAGGCAGGCGCAAATCGCTGCTGGTATGGCGGTTGATAAACACCGATCCCGCCTGTATTTTTTCGGCAAACCGCCAAGCGCGTTCGGTATCGGCGGTATAAATACAGGCACCTAACCCGAACGGGGAATCATTGGCGAGCGCGATGGCGTGTTCTTCGTTTGCCGCACGCAAAATCAGGGCGACGGGGCCGAATACTTCTTCATACCAGACGCGGCAGGCAGGATTTACCCTGTCTAAAACCGTCGCGGGGTAAAACCAGCCTCGCCCTTGTGGGATTTTTCCGCCGGTCAGGCATACCGCGCCGTTTGAAACGGCATCTTCGACCTGCCCGTGAACCCGGTCCCGCAAATCTTCACGGTGCAGCGGTGCAAGCGTGGTATCGGGATGTTTGGGGTCGCCCATTTTCAATTTGGCACATTCGGCAAGAAACAGCGGAATAAAGCGGTCGGCTGCTGCTTCAGTTACGATGATGCGTTTGGCGGCGTTGCACGATTGCCCCGCATCGCGGAAACGGGAATAACAGGCTTCTGCGGCGGCGCGTTCCAAGTCGGCATCGGGCATCACGATAAAGGCGTTGCTGCCGCCGAGCTCCAACACGGTTTTCTTAAGGTTTGCGCCCGCATGTGCCGCAAGGATGCGCCCCGTATGCGTCGAACCGGTAAACGCCATTGCATCGGTGTGTTCGATGGCTTTGAGTGTGTCTTGATTGTCCAGCCACGCGCCTGCCAAAGGAATGCCGTCTGAAGCCAAATCGAACAGTGCCTGACTGACGCGTGCCACGCTGGGTGCGGGTTTGACGGCGCACGCGTTGCCCGCGCACATAGCGGGAACGGCGAAACGCAATACCTGCCAGACGGGATAGTTCCAAGGCATGACGGCAAACACCACGCCCAAAGGCTCGAAGCGCACCTGACTCAAACTCGCCTGCGTCGCGATGGTTTTGTGGGCGAGCAGTTCGGGGGCGAGGCGGGCGTAATAGCGTATCAGCTCGATAGACTTGCCGATTTCCGCGCGGCATTCGTGCAGGCAGCGGCCGACTTCCTCGCACACCATTTCCGCAAAACGCTCTTTCTCCGCCTCCAAACGGTCGGCAAATTTTTGCAGGCGCGCGGCACGTTCGGTTACGCCCAGTTGCGCGAACGCCCCGCCGCGCATTTTCAAATCCGCCAGCCGCCGTTCAAACTCCGCATAATCTTGAGCGGGGCGGCGGTAAAGCGTTTCGCCCGTAAATACATTGACACTGTGAAACATCGAATCAACCTGCCAGTTGCGGGAATATCGTTTTCAGTCCCGACACAATAATCTCCACCGATACCGCCGCCAGCATCATACCCATAATGCGGTTTAAAATCGTCAGCCCCGTCGTGCCCAGCAGGCGGCTGACCTTCCCGGCAACGATTAAAATGGCATAACAAATCGCACTAACCACCAAACCGGCCGCGATAATCAGCACGATGTCGCTGTACGTTTTGGCTGCCGAAGCGTAAATAATCACGGTCGAAATACCGCCCGGGCCGATGGTGATCGGTATGGCGATGGGCACGACGGCAATCGCCCCGGCATTGCGGGCGGGGCGCGCCTGCCCCGTTTCCGGCTGCGCGCCGAGATTCTGCTTGGCGGGATTGTCGTTGCCGTTCATCATCGAAATAGCGATCAGCAGCACCAAAATCCCGCCGCCGACCTGAAACGAACCGACGCTGATGCCCAAAACCTTCAACAGCGCACCGCCGATCAGCGCAAATACCGCAATCACGGCAAACACGGCGACGGCAGCCGTCCGCGCGACTTTCCTGCGCTCCTTCGTGCTGTGCCCGTTGGTCAGGTCAAGGTAAAGCGACAACGCACTAAACGGATTAATCAGCACCAAAAAAGCCACAATCAGCTTGCCGATTTCCATACCCAATCCCATTATTTCCCCTCCTTCAAACCCGTACGGCAGGCATCCGATGCTGCAAATTGCCGCCGCAACGGATTTTTCCGTTATAATTAAAAATTCAAGCAATACGCCCCATCATACCCGAACGACGGTATCTTTACCATCAGACAAGGATGCTTTTCATGGCACTGACACTTGCCGACGTAGACAAAATCGCCCGACTCTCCCGACTGCACCTGACTGCGGAAGAAAAAGAAAAATCGCTTCAAGAATTAAACGACATTTTCACTATGGTCGAACAGATGCAAACCATTAACACAGACGGCATCGAACCGATGGCGCACCCGCACGAGGCCGCCCTGCGCCTGCGCGAAGACGAAGTAACCGAAACCGACCGCGCCGCCGAATATCAGGCGGTCGCGCCGGAAGTACGCAACCGCCTGTACATCGTACCGCAAGTTATCGAAGAATAATCCGAATACGCTTCAGACGGCATCAAAAATACCGCCTGAAACCCTTTAGGGATGGAAGATTTATGACACAATACACATTAAAACAGGCAAGCGTCCTGTTGCAGTCCAAACAGATTTCCGCCGTCGAACTGGCAAGCGCATACCTTGCCGCCATCGCCGAAAAAAATCCCGCCCTCAACGGCTATATCACCATCAACCAAGATAAAACCCTTGCCGAAGCCCGTGCCGCCGACGAACGCATCGCTCAGGGCAACGGCTCCGTGCTTACCGGCGTACCCGTCGCCTACAAGGATATTTTCTGCCAAACCGGCTGGCGCAGCGCGTGCGCTTCCAAAATGCTCGACAACTTCATCTCCCCCTACACCGCCACCGTCGTCCAAAACCTGCTCGACGAAGGCATGGTAACGCTCGGCCGCACCAATATGGACGAGTTTGCCATGGGTTCGACCAACGAAACCTCGTTCTACGGCGCAACCAAAAATCCGTGGAATCTTGAGCATGTACCCGGTGGTTCGTCCGGCGGTTCCGCCGCCGTCGTTGCCGCACGTCTCGCCCCTGCCGCGCTCGGTTCGGACACCGGCGGCTCTATCCGCCAGCCTGCTTCACACTGCGGCATTACCGGTATCAAACCTACCTACGGCACGGTTTCCCGCTTCGGCATGGTCGCCTACGCCTCCAGCTTCGACCAGGCCGGCCCGATGGCGCAAACTGCCGAAGACTGCGCGATTCTGTTAAACGCGATGGCAGGTTTCGACCCCAAAGACTCCACCAGCCTCGAACGCGAAAAAGAAGACTACACCCGCGATTTGGACAAACCGCTCAAAGGTGTGAAAATCGGCCTGCCCAAAGAATACTTCAGCGAAGGCAACAGCACCGATGTTCAGACGGCATTGCAACATACCATCGACCTCCTCAAAACCCAAGGCGCGGAATTGGTCGAAGTTTCCCTGCCGCAAACCAAGCTGTCCATCCCCGCCTACTACGTCCTCGCCTCCGCAGAAGCCAGTACCAACCTTTCACGTTACGACGGCGTACGTTACGGACACCGTGCCGCCCAATTCGGCGATTTGGAAGAAATGTACGGCAAAACCCGCGCCGAAGGTTTCGGCAGCGAAGTCAAACGCCGCATCATGATCGGCACTTATGTACTGTCACACGGCTACTACGATGCCTACTATCTCAAAGCCCAAAAACTGCGCCGCCTCGTTGCCGATGATTTTCAGACGGCATTTGCACGGTGCGACCTCATCCTCGCGCCGACCGCACCCACTGCCGCCCCCAAAATCGGAGCGGATGCTTCGCCGGTTGAAACCTACTTGAGCGATATCTATACCATCGCCGTCAACCTCGCAGGACTGCCCGCATTGACCCTGCCCGCAGGCTTCAGCGGCGGCGGACTGCCCATCGGCGTTCAGCTTATCGGCAACTACTTCGCCGAAGCCCGAATACTCGGTGCGGCACACCAAATCCAACTCAACAGCGATTGGCATCAAAAAACCTGTAAATAAAATCATCGTAAAAAATTCCGTCCTCCGGAATTTAAAGCAATTTGAAAAGGTTATATGGAATAATTCTTACACCGTGCATATCGGTTGCACGCTGTAATACTCCATAAACAGTTATGCTTATGTTGGACACTTATGACGACACCCTATACCTTTCCCGGTTTTAAGGAAATATTTGCTACCTCTTCGTATTATGGATTTAAACATTTAAAATTCAGAATACGCTGCTTGGCCGCGCTTCCTCAAATTAAACAATTTGAGAATTTCATCAATGCTTCTCCATGCTGGCGCACTTTTTTCCAAAAGTCGGCAGCAGCAAGCTATCCATTGATACATACCTACTTGGATAAGAGGTTTATCTTTGCATCAGACCGTTTGGAGGCATTAATCACCGATTTGACAAGGGCGGAGAAATTATTCGGTTCTTCTGTAATTGAGAAATTCAACCAGGAACAACCTTATGTTTTAGCCCAAATAAACGATCATTTAACCTTGCAGCTGAATCGCAACGACCTCTGCAGCAATGAAGGTTTTTGGGCTGTTTCCTTAAGGGACGAGTCAGGAAAACGCCTTTACACGTCGACATTTGCTTTCACAAAAGACAACGGGCTGCTCATTACTTCGGTACAGGGCCCCGCCGGTGAAGACGCAAAAGACATCGTGCGCTCTTTAACCAAAACCATGTACGGCCTGCGCCCGCAGCAATTCATGATCATTGTTTTACAACTGCTGGCCGCGCGTTTTAGGATTAACAGCCTGCTTGGGATTTCACAGGAACATCATGTTAAAATCCGCTGGAAATTAAAAAAAAGGGTGTTAATTAATTACAATGAGTTTTGGCAGTCTGTCCAAGGACAAAAACTAAGCAACGGTTATTGGTCTCTTCCGCAAAGCTTCCCTAGGAAATCAGAAGCAGAAATAGAGAGCAAAAAACGTTCGATGTATAGGAAACGCCATCAAATGCTCGATGATATCGAGAATTCCATTAATCAGAAATTTGTTTGAGAAAGCTTCAACATGACCTGGGAAACCGTAATCGGCTTGGAAATCCATGTCCAATTGAACACCAAATCCAAAATCTTCAGCGGCGCATCGACCGCATTCGGCGCAGAACCCAACGCGCACGCCAGCGTGGTTGAATGTGCGCTGCCGGGCGTACTGCCGGTAATGAACCGTGAAGTCGTTGAAAAAGCCATCAAATTGGGTTTGGCTTTAAATGCGAAAATCAATCAGAAAAACGTGTTCGACCGTAAAAACTACTTCTATCCCGACTTACCAAAAGGCTATCAAATCAGTCAGTTGGACTTACCGATTGTCGAACACGGCAAATTGGAAATCGTAGTCGGCGACGATGTGAAAACCATCAACGTAACCCGTGCGCACATGGAAGAAGACGCAGGCAAGTCCGTGCATGAAGGCTTGAACGGCGCGACCGGTATCGACCTGAATCGTGCCGGTACGCCGCTGTTGGAAGTCGTATCGGAACCCGAAATGCGCTCCGCCGCCGAAGCCGTTGCCTACGCCAAAGCCTTGCACAGCTTGGTAACATGGCTGGACATCTGCGACGGCAATATGGCGGAAGGTTCGTTCCGCGTCGATGCCAACGTATCCGTGCGCCCGAAAGGTCAAGCAGAGTTCGGCACGCGCCGCGAGATTAAAAACCTCAATTCCTTCCGCTTCTTGGAGCAGGCGATTAATTACGAAGCGGAAGCGCAAATCGAGATTTTGGAAGACGGCGGCAAAGTACAGCAGGCAACCATGCTGTTCGACCCTGAAAAAGGCGAAACCCGAGTGATGCGCCTGAAAGAAGACGCGCAAGACTACCGCTACTTCCCCGACCCCGATTTGCTGCCCGTCATCATTTCAGACGCTCAAATGCAAAAAGCCAAAGCAGAAATGCCCGAGTTGCCGAAAGAAATGGCGGCGCGTTTCGTGGCGGATTACGGCGTGTCCGAATACGACGCGCGCCTGCTGACCGCAAGCCGTGCGCAGGCTGCCTATTTTGAAGAAGCCGCCAAAGAGAGCGGACAAGGCAAGCCGACTGCCAACTGGATGAACGGCGAACTCGCCGCCGCGCTGAACAAAGCCGGCCTGGAACTTGCCGACAGCCCGATTACCGCCCCGCGCCTCGCTGCGCTGGTGGGCAAAATCGCCGATGGCACATTAAGCGGCAAACTGGCGAAAAAAGCCTTTGAGGCCATGTGGGCAGAACCCGAATCCACCATTGCCGAAATCATTGAAAAACACGGCTTGCAGCAAATGACCGATACCGGCGCAGTTGAAGCCATTGTGGACGAAGTGCTGGCAAACAACGCCAAAGCCGTGGAACAATTCAAATCCGGCAACGAAAAAGCCCTGAATGCGATTGTGGGGCAAGTGATGAAGGCCAGCAAAGGCAAAGCCAATCCCGCGCAAGTTCAAGAACTGATTAAAGCCAAACTGGCCTGATAAGCAAGATGCCGTCTGAAACCCAAATCCGACGTTCAGACGGCATTTTCACAGTCTGACCACATTAAAACAGCATAAAAAACAATATTCCATGAACCACACCGTTACCCTGCCCGACCAAACCACCTTTACCGTCAACGAAGGCGAAACCGTTTTAGCCGCCGCCTCCCGTCAAAACCTCAATCTGCCCCATTCCTGCAAAAGCGGTGTCTGCGGACAATGCAAAGCCGAACTGGTCAGCGGCGATATTCAAATGGGCGGACACTCGGAACAGGCTTTATCCGAAGCAGAAAAAGCGCAAGGCAAGATTTTGATGTGCCGCACCACCGCGCAAAGCGACATCAGCCTCAACATCCCCGGCTACAACCCCAACGCCCTCCCCGTCCGCACCCTGCCAGCACGCATCGAAAATATGGTTTTCAAACACGATGTCGCCCTCTTGAAACTTGCCCTGCCCAAAGCCCCGCCGTTTGCCTTCTATGCCGGGCAATACATTGATTTACTGCTGCCGGGCAACGTCAGCCGCAGCTACTCCATCGCCAATTCGCCCGACCAAGAAGGCATTTTGGAACTGCACATCCGCAGGCGCGAAAACGGTATCTGCTCGGAAATGATTTTCGGCAGCGAACCCAAAGTCAAAGAAAAAGGCATCGTCCGCGTTAAAGGCCCGCTCGGTTCGTTTACCTTGCAGGAAGATAGCGGCAAACCCGTCATCCTGCTGGCAACCGGCACAGGCTACGCCCCCATCCGCAGCATCCTGCTCGACCTTATCCGCCAAGACAGCAACCGCGCCGTCCATCTTTACTGGGGTGCGCGTCATCAAGATGATTTGTATGCCCTCGAAGAAGCACAAGGGTTGGCAGACCGTCTGAAAAACGCCCGCTTCACCCCCGTATTGTCCCGCCCCGGAGAGGACTGGCAAGGAAGAAAAGGGCACGTACAAGACATCGCGGCACAAGACCATCCCGACCTGTCGGAATACGAAGTATTTGCCTGCGGCTCCCCTGCCATGACCGAACAGGCAAAGAATCTGTTTGTGCAACAGCATAAGCTGCCGGAAAACTTGTTTTTCTCCGACGCATTCACGCCGTCCGCATCATAATTCCCCGGTATAGTGAAAGGGCAGTAATTATGCAAAAAAAAATAATACTTTCTTTAAAAGAAAAAATAGAGGGTATAGGTAATAATGTAGATCATATCTTACTCGCAACTTTAATTCTTAAATGGTTACATGATTATCCTAGTTTAGAGAAAGAATTTTTAGATCACTATTCAAATATTTCTAAATTTATGAATATAGAAATTTCAGATATCCCTAATTATCCAATAAAAAAATCACTAATTAGTTTTTACGATTTAAAAGCTCTTAAACGGGAAATAGATATTTCCATGCAAAGAAAAAATTCATATATTTATCAATCGCTACAAAATTTTTTAGAGAATTTATTTATTATTCAAGAACCAGATATGGAATGTAATATTTGCCATGGCACTTATGGTTTTGATTTATGGAAGGAAATCGAGACTAATAGATTAGTTTATTGCTGCAAAACATGTGCATTCTCAGAATATGTTAATGGGGAATTTAGAAATAATGAAAATCACCTTACCATTCCAACAAATGATGATTTGAGTTTATTGAATACATAATTAATAGAACAAGTTATAGAAAACCATGTTTACATTTTTCATCATGAGAAGCTTATGACTAATAGAAAAATATTATTAATAATATCTTGCCTATTGATTGCTAGCTGCAGTTTTGTTGAAACTATTTTTTATATGGCTATTAGCCCAGAACCTGTTGTGGTAAACTTTCCTCTTGGTAAAAAAACAAAAAGATCTATTGAACTCAAACAGAAAATTGGTAAACCTTATGCAATATCGTTAGGAACTAATTTTATACATTATGATCCAAAACAGGGGGAGAGGTGGATTGATGATAAGTTAAACTATCCATATAATATATCGGTTAAAATATTTAAAGTGGAAGAAGATGGTAAAAAACTTATTATAGATGAGTTGCTTACGGAGAGAAGTAGAAAATCAGGAGGCGGAGTATTTGGAGCTGGGGGAAAATACAGTATGCATATTTATGATTTTTATTTGCCTGAAGGGGAATATTTATTTGAGATTTCTGATAATAGTGAATATATTCCACTTTACGATGAAATAAATAATTCTATAAGAATAGTAGTTAATGCACGAATTCAGTAAATTTTTCTAGAAATGTGGGGTTACTTATGGCTGATTATTTTGCGATAACTGTATTAAATCTTGTTTTAGATAACCTCAAAAAGAGGACTCGGGCTTTCCGTTCGGAACACAAAAAACTTCCCGTCCGTATTTTCCCCATAAAAAATGCCGTTTGAAGCCCGATTCCGGTTTTCAGACGGCATATGTTTTTTCCTGTTCAAGGCGACAGCCGCTCGCGTATCCAGCCGCCGTCCAGCAAACGGTATTGGATGCGGTCGTGCAGCCTGCTCGGTCTGCCCTGCCAAAACTCAATCAAATCGGGAATCACAATATAGCCGCCCCAATGCGGCGGACGCGGCACGTGCAAAGGATGTTTGAGTCCGACCGCCGCCGCCTTTGCCACCAATACCGCCTTGTTCGGAATAACCTCGCTCTGCGCGCTTGCCCACGCACCCAAACGGCTCTGATACGGGCGGCTTTCAAAATATTCGTCCGACAACTTCTCCGCCAGCCTTTCAACACGCCCTTCCACGCGCACCTGACGCTCCAGCTCCGGCCAAAAAAACGTCATCGCCACAAATGGATTGAGTTCCAGCGAACGCCCCTTGCGGCTGTGATAATTCGTAAAGAAAACAAAACCTTCAGAATTAACTTCCTTCAGCAGCACCATACGGCTGTTGGGTCTGCCGCGTCCGTCGACCGCCGCCACATTGACCGCCGTCGGCTCGTTGACCTGTGCGTGTACCGCCTCGTCCAACCACCGCTCGAACTGCTCGATCGGATTGTCGGCGCAATCGCCTTCCGACAATTCCCGTTTGCTGTAATCTTCCCGAATATTGTGCAAATCCATTTACCGCTCCTCTTATCATTTGAAAGATTCTACTCCCGCACATAAACCGATTTCAACCGTTGCACAAACTTTGTCCCCAAAGCCGCAGCGACGATTTCATCCGCAAAACCGCCGCATCAGGTACAATATCGAACCGTCCGACTGAGGACGGCATTTTATCAACCCGTCCTGCCGCACACGCCGCAGAAGAACCGCCTTATCAGGCGAGTTAGGAAAAATGATGTCCAAGCAACCCACCAGCAAACGCCAATGGCGCGACGGCGCAGCCCCGTCTGCCAAAAAAACCGCCAAACCGTTCAAAAGCAAAGCCCGTCCCAAAGGCGAAACGGGCAAAACCGCCGCCAAAGCTTACGGACAAAAAGCTTCAGACGGCATCAAGCCGCAACACGCCCCCAAACAGCGCGCCACCAAAGCCAAAAAACTCGTCGTCCGCAATCCCAACCAAAAAATTATGGAACACGCGCGCGATTTGAAAGAACGCCGCAGCGACCTGTCGCGCATGGAACCCGAACGCCTGCAAAAAGTGCTTGCCGCGTCCGGCGTCGGCTCGCGCCGCGAAATGGAAGAATGGATTACCAACGGCTGGATAACGGTCAACGGCAAAACCGCGCAACTGGGCGACAAAGTTACCCCCGACGACCACGTTACTGTCAAGGGCAGCATCATCAAGCTCAAATGGGCGGACCGCCTGCCGCGCATCATCCTGTATTACAAACAAGAAGGCGAAATCGTTTCCCGCGACGATCCGCAAGGCCGCGTCAGCATTTTCGACCGTCTGCCGCAGGCCGCCAGCAGCCGCTGGGTCGCCATCGGACGCTTGGACATCAACACCAGCGGACTTCTGATTCTCACCACCTCCGGCGAACTCGTCCAACGTTTCGCCCACCCCAGCTTCGAAGTTGAACGCGAATACGCCGTGCGCGTACTGGGCGGGCTGACTGGCGAACAAATGCGCGTCCTCACCGAAGAAGGCGTGATGCTCGAAGACGGCTTGGCAAAAGTCGAACGCATCCGAGAACAAGGCGGCGAAGGCGCGAACAAATGGTACAACGTCGTGATTAAAGAAGGCCGCAACCGCGAAGTGCGCCGCATTTTTGAAAGCCAAGGGCTCACCGTCAGCCGCCTCGTACGTGTCGGCTTCGGTCCCATCGGTCTGCCCAACCGCCTCAAACGCGGACAGTTCTACGAACTCAACCCCGCCGAAGTCGCCAACATCCTCAAATGGGCGGAAATGCTGCTGCCGGGCGAATACCGCCGCAAAAAAGCCTAAACCCGCCAAAACACAAAAATGCCGTCTGAAACATCTGCTGTTTCAGACGGCATTTTATTCGGGCGTTTTCAGGAGAAAAGGTCGAGTGCTTTGACAAAGACCATCACCACGCCGTAGGCGAGCGGTATGACGGCCAATGCCCAACGCCACCAGACCGATATGCCGCCGCCGGAAACTTTTTCACCCACAAGGTAAGCGTCGGATATGGCGGTTTCGTCGTCGGGGTTGCCGCTGTGTGCGGCGGTTTTGATGTCTTTTTCATGGTGTTTTTCGTGTACGGATTTGACGGCGAGGTTGCACAACAAACCGATAATCAGCAGGCACGCCATGATGTACATGGTTACGCTGTATGCCTGTGCCGCCGGTATGCCGCTGTCGATTTGGCTTTGGCGTATGTAATTGACCAGTACCGGGCCGATGACGGCGGCGGTTGACCAGGCCAGCAGGATGCGTCCGTGAATCGCGCCGACCTGATAGGTGCCGAACAGGTCTTTCAGGTAGGCGGGAATGGCGGCAAATCCGCCGCCGTACATGGAAATAATCACGCAAAAGCCGATGATGAACAGGGCTTTGCTGCCGCCCTCGCCGATGGAGGGAACGGCGAAATACAGCAGCGAACCGAGTACGAAGAAGATGGTGTAGGTGTTTTTGCGTCCGATTTTGTCGGAAACGCTCGACCATAAAAAGCGTCCGCCCATGTTAAACAGGCTGAGGAGGCTGACGAAGCCTGCCGCCGCACCTGCGCCGACTGCCGACTGCCTGCCTACGGAGGTTTCGGAAAAGAGTTCCTGAATCATCACGGATGCCTGACCCAATACGCCGATGCCGGCAGTTACATTCAGGCACAATACCCAGAACAACAGCCAAAACTGCGGCGTTTTCATGGCTTGGGACACGTTGACATGATTGCTGCTGACCAGCTTGTTTTGCGTTTTCGGCGCGGTATAGCCTTCAGGTTTCCAGCCGTCGGCAGGTACGCGGATGGTAAACGCGCCGAACATCATCAGTGCGAGGTAAAGCAGGCCCAATACGGCAAAGGTTTCGGCAACCCCGACCGAAGCGGCATTTGAAAAGGCGTTCATCAGTGATACGGAGAGCGGAGAGGCCAGCATTGCGCCGCCGCCGAAACCCATAATCGCCAAACCGGTCGCCATACCCGGCTTGTCGGGAAACCATTTCATCAGTGTGGAAACCGGCCCGATGTAGCCCAAACCCAAGCCTACGCCGCCAATGACGCCGTTGCCCAAATAAAGCAGGAAGAGGTTATGCGTACTCACGCCGAATGCGGATACGAAGAAGCCCAGGCTGAAACAGCAGGCGGCGGCAAATATGGCTTTGCGCGGCCCTACCCGTTCCATCCATGTACCGAACAGGGCGGCCGACGCGCCCAGCATCGCGAGTGCGATACTGAAAATCCAACCTACGGTCGTCAGCTTCCAATCTCCGGCTGCCGATTCGGTTATGCCGATAAGTTTGGTCAGCGGCGCGTTGAATACGGAATAGGCGTAAATCTGCCCGATGGCAAGATGCACCGCCAATGCTGCGGGCGGCACGAGCCAACGGTTGAAACCCGGCTTGGCAATGCTTGCCTCACGGTCTAAAAACTTCATAACATCCTCTTTCTGTCAGTTGAAAAATAAAAATTCATTTGCCCAATGGAAACTTATTGAAAACTATAAAAAAATATCGGGTCGGGTTTTTATCCGCCCCAAGATGCGCCGTCTGAAACATTTCAGGTGTGCGGAGAGGTTTCTGTTTTTTCCGATAAATTCCTGCGGCTTTTCGCTTCCGGATTCCCGCTTTTGCGGGAATGACGAATTAAAGATTATCTTAAGGTCAAGGGACTGGATTCCCGCTTTCGCGGGAATGACGGCAGAGGGGGAGCGGTTTTTCCGATTGGGTTTAAATACAATCGAACAAATCCTGCTGCCCTTGTTCTTTGCTTACGCGCACGTCGGTTTCGCCATCGGCGAAGATAATGTGCAGCTTCTGCCCCTGCTTCAAAACATCGGCATTGCGGATGACTTGTCCGCGTGTGTTTTTGACAACGGAAAAGCCGCGTTCCAAAATGTGCTGCGGCGAAACGGCTTCGAGCAGGGAGGCTTGGGCAGCAAGACTTTGGCGGCGCCGGACGAGCAGTTGGCTGAAGGCGGCGGGCAATGCCGTCTGAAGGCGGACGATGTTTTTTTTGCAAACGGAAATATCGGGGCGGCAATGTTGCAGGGCTTGGGTTTGGCGTTCGAAACGGGCGGTGTGGGCGCGGAGGTTTTGCGTCATAGAGTAAGACAGCGTTTGCGCCAGCTTGCTGATTGAAGCGCGCTGCTCGTCGAGTTTTTGGCGCGGGTGGCGGATTTGCCGCGCGAGCCAATCGAGTTTTTGGCTGGCATCGAAATAGCGTTGTTCCAAAACGGTTTTCAGACGGCCTTGGGCTTGGGCTAGACGATGTAACGATTCTTGGCGGTTGGGACTGACCAGTTCCGCCGCACCGGTCGGCGTGGGCGCGCGCACGTCGGCGACGAAGTCGGCGAGCGTGAAATCGGTTTCGTGTCCCACGCCGCTGACGACGGGAATCGCGCAGGCTTCGATTGCGCGTACGACCGGTTCTTCATTAAACGCCCACAAGTCTTCAATGCTGCCGCCGCCGCGACAGACAATCAACACGTCGCATTCGGCGCGTTGCGATGCGGTTTTAATCGCTTGTGCGATTTGCAATTCGCTGCCTGTACCTTGAACGGGTGTCGGATAAACGATAACGGGGATTTCGGGCGCGCGGCGGTTTAAGGTAGTAACGACATCGCGCAAAGCCGCCGCCGCCAGGCTGGTTACGATGCCGATACATTGCGGACGGACGGGCAAAGGTTTTTTGCGTTCCGCCGCAAACGCGCCTTCCGCCTGCAACTGCGCCTTCAACCGCTCGTAGGCTTCGTAAAGCTGCCCCAAACCTTTGAGCCGTACCTCGTTCACCGTAATCTGAAATTCACCCCGCGCCTCGTAAATGCTGATTTTGCCCGACACTTCGATATGGTCGCCTTCTTTCAAAGGTTTCGCCAAACGCGCCGCCGCACCCTTGAACATCGCGCAACGCACCTGCGCGCGGCTGTCTTTGAGCGAGAAATAATAATGCCCGCTGGCGGCACGGGTCAGGTTGGACACTTCGCCCGCAATCCACAGGCCGGCAAGGTGGTTTTCCAAAATACTTTTGGCAAATGCGTTCAACTCGGAAACGGACAACACGTCAGAATGAAAAAAATCAGACATCGGATCAATCAAATAATAAAAAATATGAATATGTTTTGAAGCCCAAGGCGGCATCAGGTCGCCTAAATTGTCAACAATATTATAACACGCGCCATCTTGCCGCCCGCCTTTTCTCGTATGACTTTTTTAAGCGGGGAATGGGAAAAATATTCATCAACCTGCCTACAATCTATTCAAATTGAACCGCCGACAAGCTATGATGCGGATATTTTCGACAGGAGGAACCATGGATACGCAGGCAGTTATCACACATATCGCCCGATGGTTGGACGAATACGCCGCTCAGGCAAATGTAAAAGGATTCGTCGTAGGCGTTTCCGGCGGCATCGATTCCGCCGTCGTCTCCGCACTCGCCGCCCGCACCGGCCGCACCACGCTGCTTCTGGATATGCCGATACGCCAACACCCCGGTCAGCTTGAGCGGGCAAGGCTGCACATCCGCAATCTGCAACGGCAATATGCCAATGTAAGCGCACAAACGGTCGATCTGACCGACACCTTCCAGACCTTTGAACAAACCGTCGGTGTTCATCAGACGGCATTTGACAATCAGCCGCTTTCCCTCGCCAACGCCAGAAGCCGCCTGCGTATGCTGACCCTGTACTACTACGGGCAGATACACGGACTGCTGGTTACGGGGACAGGTAATAAAATTGAAGATTTCGGCGTGGGATTTTTTACCAAATATGGCGACGGCGGCGTGGACATCAGCCCGATTGCCGACCTGACCAAAACGCAGGTTTACCGGCTTGCCGAAGCATTAGGCGTGGATGAGGCGATTCAAAAAGCCCCTCCGACCGACGGCCTGTGGGATACGGAACGCACCGACGAAGAACAGATGGGCGCAAGCTATCCCGAACTGGAGTGGGCAATGGGCGTGTACGGCACGCGCAAACCCGAAGATTTTGAAGGGCGGCAGCGCGAAGTTCTGGAAATCTATACGCGGCTTCACCGCGCGATGCAGCACAAAATTAACCCGATTCCCGTGTGCCGCATTCCGCCCGAATTGCTGGGCTGAAACATGAAAATGCCGTCTGAAACGGAAAACCGTATTTCAGACGGCATGGAAATATCCGACTCCTATCCCTTAAGAATCGAGTACGCGGGCAAACAGAATATCGTTTTCCAAATGAATGTGGTCGTTCAAATCCTCCACCATTTCTTTGGCCAAAGCGTAAAGCCGTGTCCAGCTTCCACAAGCCCCTTCGGGCACTTGGAAATTATCGGTCAGCTCTTTGAGCCGTGCGATGGCGCGGTCGTGTTCTTCATGTTCGTGCATCATCACGCTGATAGGCATCGCCGCACCCCGGCCGACACCCTGATGGATCATCGGAAACAGCATCCTTTCCTCTTTCATCATATGCATCAGCAGTTCGTTCTGCATATAGGCAAGCAGCTCGGCAATTTCTGCCGGAAAGGTATCGGCATGAACTTGGGCCACTTTTTGCGCCAGCGGCACCAATTCTTCAAATTGTGCACGGTGTACATTGTGGTAGCGTTGCAGGATATGATCGACAGTCGCACCAAAGGGAGCAGTTTCCCAAACGGAAAAATCAGTCATGGCAGGGTTCCTTTTATTTATAGGGTTTCGGGTTTGGTTTTGAACATTCATACTTTAAGAATCTATTTAAACGGAGCATACACCGCCCGCGCGTTTATGTACAGCCTCAAACGTATTCCTTACATTTTGATAATAAAAGTAATTTTCAGAAATAAAATACTGTCCGAACCGTTTTTTTAGAATTTGCAAAGGCGATTGGGGCGGTACAGAAAAACTATTATCCCGCCCGCCCACTTGAAATTTTTATGCCTAAGCCCTATCCTGCACGCTATCGTGCCAATCCCAACCGAAAAGGAAAAATAATGAGCAGCGAATTAATCGTACACACCGGCGATGCCGCTTTCGAGCAAGATGTTTTGAAATCCGACCTCCCCGTCCTGCTGGACTTTTGGGCCCCTTGGTGCGGCCCATGCAAAATGATTGCCCCGATTTTGGACGACATTGCCGCCGAATTTGAAGGCCGTCTGAAAGTAGTCAAACTCAATATCGATGACAATGAGGCCACCCCGTCCCGTTTCGGCGTACGCGGTATTCCGACCCTGATGGTGTTCAAAAACGGCGAAGTCGTCGCCACCAAAGTCGGCGCATTGGCAAAAGGTCAGCTGACCGCCTTTGTTGAGGCTTCCATCGCCTAACGGCAATATGAAAAAAAGCCGCCGGAATTTAATCCGGCGGCTTTTTTTGTTTTAAGCCTTTTTACGGATTTCCCAACACTGATGGATTTTCTTGTTGCGGAAATCGTCGGGAACGGATTGTTTGGAAATGTCTTTGACGGCGTATTGTTCTGATACCGCATCGTCTAAGACGAAGCTGCGCAGGTTGTTGGAAAAGTACAAAATGCCGTCTGAAGCGAGCAGCTTCATCGCGCCGTCAATCAGCTTTTTGTGATCGCGCTGAATGTCGAGGATGCCGGGCATTTTCTTGCTGTTGGAAAAACTGGGCGGATCCATCACAATGAGGTCGAACTGCCTGCCTTCCCCATATGCCGTCTGAAGGTATTGGAACACGTCGGCGCGGACGATTTTGTGCCGTTCCGTATCGATGCCGTTCAATTCAAAATTGCGTCTTGCCCAATCGAGATAAGTGTTGGACAAATCGACAGTTTCGCTAGATGCCGCGCCGCCGGTGGCGGCATAGACGGTGAAGCTGCCGGTGTAGGAAAACAGGTTTAAAAAACGTTTGCCCGCCGCCGTTTCGCCGACTTTTTTGCGCGTGTTTCGATGATCCAAAAAAAGCCCCGTATCCAAATACTTATCAAGGTTGACCCAAAACTTGCGGCCGTTTTCGGTGATGACGAAATCGTCGCCGGTTTTGCCGGTTTTTTCGTATTGCTGCAAGCCTTTTTGGCGTTCGCGGCGTTTGAGGTGGATTTGTTCGGGCGAAAAACCGGTAACGAAGGCGACGGCTTCCAAGACTTCGGCAAGCCACGCTTCGTATTCTTCGGGCTGCATCAGCCAGCCGGTATCGTATTCCTGAAGGTGGATTTGGTCGCCGTAAACATCGACGGCAAAGGGGAATTGGGGGATGTCGCGGTCGTAAATGCGCCAGGCTTCGATGCCGTTGCGTTTCGCCCATTTCATAAGGTGTTTGATGTTTTTGCCCAAGCGGTTGGCAAACGGTGTGATGTCGGTCATTGATTTCAGGCGGAATAAAGTGGAAAACGGCAATTTTACTGTAATTAACGCCCGATTGCTTGACCGTTTCGGGCAAACCCTATACCATCCGCCGATTATCTTGTTATACGAAGCCATCGCCTTCCAACCTAAACCGCCCTTACTGGCGCGTTTCTTTTGTTGCTTGCATATTTGTCAAGCCTTTCTGTGCAGGTTGTCGTCGATGTAAACCACAAGCAAGCCGCTTGCGACAACCCTGTAACTTCACATTCCCCGTATCGTTACCCTTCCCTGCTTCAGGCCGTCTGAACCTTTCGGACGCGGGCGTTGTTGTCTTCCAAGGATAGCCATGTCTATTAAATTTGCCGATTTGAACCTTGATAAAAACATTTTGTCCGCCGTCAGCAGCGAGGGTTACGAAAGCCCGACCCCGATTCAGGCGCAGGCGATTCCGTCCGCCTTGGAAGGCCGCGACATTATGGCTTCGGCGCAAACCGGCTCCGGCAAAACCGCCGCCTTTCTGTTACCGACTTTGCAGCGGCTGACCAAACGCAGCGAAAAACCGGGCAAAGGCCCGCGTGCTTTGGTGTTGACCCCGACCCGCGAACTGGCGGCTCAAGTCGAGAAAAACGCGCTGGCGTATGCCAAAAATATGCGTTGGTTCCGTACCGTCAGCATCGTCGGTGGTGCATCGTTCGGCTACCAAACCCGCGCCCTGAGCAAACCGGTCGATCTGATTGTCGCCACGCCGGGTCGTCTGATGGACCTGATGCAAAGCGGCAAAGTTGATTTTGAACGTTTGGAAGTACTGATTTTGGACGAAGCCGACCGTATGTTGGATATGGGCTTTATCGACGACATCGAAACCATCGTGGAAGCAACGCCGAGCGACCGTCAGACTTTATTGTTCTCCGCCACTTGGGACGGCGCGGTCGGCAAACTGGCGCGCAAACTGACCAAAGACCCTGAAGTCATCGAAGTCGAACGCGTGGACGACCAAGGCAAAATCGAAGAACAACTGCTGTACTGCGACGATATGCGCCACAAAAACCGCCTGCTCGACCACATCCTGCGTGATGCCAACATCGACCAATGCGTGATTTTCACGTCCACCAAAGCCATGACCGAAGTCATCGCGGATGAATTGTACGAAAAAGGTTTCGCCGCCAACTGCCTGCACGGCGATATGCCGCAAGGCTGGCGTAACCGCACACTGATGGATTTGCGCAAAGGCCGCTGCAAAATTTTGGTTGCCACCGATGTAGCCGCACGCGGTATCGACGTACCGACCATTACCCACGTCATCAACTACGACCTGCCGAAACAGGCGGAAGACTACGTCCACCGCATCGGCCGTACCGGCCGCGCAGGCCGTACCGGTATTGCGATTACGTTTGCCGAAGTGAACGAATACGTCAAAGTCCACAAAATCGAAAAATACATTAACCGAAAACTGCCCGAACTGACCATCGAAGGCATGGAACCGACCCGCAAACGCAAATCCGCAGGCGGCAAGCCAAAAGGCAAAGGCGGCTGGGGCGATCGTAAAGCCGGCGGCCGGCGCGGCGATCATAAACCGGGCAAAGAAGGCTTCGGCGGCAAAACGCGCGGCGAAGGTTTCAAGAAAGACGGTTTCAAAAAAACCGGTGAAGGCTTCAAAGGCAAACGCAAAGCCGGCGATTCTTTTGCAGGCAAAAGCGAACGCCGTTACAAAGACCGCTAAGCCCCAACCTGCCGCGTAAACCAATGCCGTCTGAAACCGATTTCGGGTTTCAGACGGCATTTTTGCAATGTTTCAGCACCGCCCGGCTTTGATACCCAAAGGATTAGGCTGTAATAAAAACCCTTTTCCGCTTTGGCAACGATTGAAAATTTCCGTAAATTCAAATATCTAGATTCCTTCCTGCACGGGAATGACACGGAAGGGTTTCAGATGCAGGGTGGGCATTCCTGCCCACCAAATCCCGCCCTTGCAACGGTGGGCAAGAATACTCGCCCTACGGCTTGACTGTTCGATATGATGCCGTCTGAAAACCCAACGGCGGCATGACAATGCCGCCCTGCCAACGCACGTAAATCAGAATTGCCATCCCGACATCAAACGCTTGGAAAGGAAATGCCGTCTGAAAATCAAACAGCGACATAACAATGCCCCTTCAAACAAATACAAAAATGCCGTCTGAAAGCCCTTCAGACGGCATGGCGCGACGGGTTTACCGCCTCCTGCCGAAACCGCGCATAGCGGGGCGGCGGTAATTGGCGGGCGGGCGCGTTGTCGGGCGGTAACGCTGCGCCTGCGCCGCCTGTTGTTTTGCACGGAGGCTGCGCGTGTTCAAATCCCTGCTGGTGCGCGCATTGGGATGTGCGGACTGATGGTAGGCGGCACGCGCGCGCCGGGCGACGGGACTGTCTTGGTTGCCCGCCCGTGTGAATTTGTTTGCCAGCGCGTTGCCGATAAACGCGCCTGCCGCCGCGCCGACCAGGCTTTGCAGCAGCCAGCTTCCGGTGGATTGATCGTAAATATACTGCTGCCCGTCTTTGCCGGTAACGGGCTGACCGTTATTGCCGTTTGCCTGTGCTTCGGCAGGAATGGTGTCTTTGACTGCTTCGGGAGTCAGTTGGTAAACCGTATCGTCTGCCTGCTGTGCGAGCTGCTGCTGCAGGGCTTCAATCTGTTTCTGCTGCTGTTTGAGCCGCACCTGCGTGTCGTCTTGGCAGGCGGCGAGTGCGAATGTTGCGATAAGCGCGGAGGCGATGATTTTTTTCATGTGTGTCCTGTTTGGGTGGAAAATCGGTTTTATTGTATCGCCGTCGGGAATTTTGGCAAGCATTCTGCCGACAAATCGTGATGTTTACAGGGGCAGGGTGTGCAGTTTGCGGACAAATGCGAGGCTGTTGGCGACTGGGTTGCCTTTGTTTTCGACTTCGTGTTCGGTTTCTACGGTCAGCAGGCGGCGGTTTTTGTGTTTGTTCAGGCTCAATTCGGCTTGTGCGGGTGTGAAAAACAGGCGGTGTTTTTCGGCAAAGCGGCGGGCGCGCTTGTTTGCGGTTTTCAAAATCTGAAGCAGCGATACGTCAAGATGGAAGCGTCGCACACCCAATACGAGAATCCGTGCGGCAAAAAAATCGGCGGCATCGGTAAACTCGGCGGGGCTGCTGCGGCTGAAGTCGTGCCGTTCGGCGGCTATCAGGGCGGCAACGGTGCGGATTTGCGGAATCATCGATTCGCTGATAAGTGTGTCGTCCCGCCCTGCATCGAGAAGCATTGGGGAAAAATCCTGTGCATCATCGACAATAATGCTGCAAGTGTGCAGGGTTTCGTTTTGTACGGCGGTTTGGGGCATTGCATTCATGGTCATTTTCCTGATTCTGTCGTGTGTTGCCGAATCGGGCGACCTGTGTGAAGATAACAAAAAAGCCGCCCCGTTTTCGAGCGGCCTGTTTTGCGTATGGGATGGATTTCAAGCAAGCGCAAAAAAGTACCGCACGTCTGTGTGGTACCAATAGCAGTAAGCGGTTGTAAACGTTTTGCCTTGCATAATGAAATGCCGTCTGAAGATAAAAATATGGGGAGAGTCTAAATCAAAACGCTGCCTCACCTCAAGCATTTTATCGAAATTTTTTTGATTTTTCATCTATCCGATTGAAAATATTCTGGTTTATTTTTACCGCTGCCCGATATTGTCGGCAATTTCCCTTTATCCGCCTTGAAAAACGGTGCATAATCCCGAACAAAACCGCAATCAGGAGCAATTATGCAAAACTATCTGACCCCCAATTTCGCCTTTGCCCCGATGATTCCCGAACGCGCTTCAGGCAGCCGCGTTTGGGATACGGAAGGGCGTGAATATATTGATTTTTCAGGCGGCATCGCCGTCAATGCGCTGGGACACTGCCACCCTGCCCTTGTCGATGCTTTAAACGCGCAGATGCACAAGCTGTGGCACATTTCCAATATCTATACGACGCGGCCGGTGCAGGAATTGGCGCAAAAATTGGTTGCAAACACTTTTGCCGACAAGGTTTTTTTCTGCAACTCGGGCGCGGAGGCGAATGAGGCGGCGTTGAAGCTGGCGAGGAAATATGCGCGCGACCGTTTCGGCGAAGGCAAAAGCGAAATCGTCCCCTGTATCAACAGTTTCCACGGGCGCACGCTGTTTACCGTGTCCGTCGGCGGTCAGCCGAAATACAGCAAGGATTATGCACCCCTGCCGCAAGGCATTACGCACGTTCCGTTCAACGATATTGCCGCGCTGGAAGCTGCCGTCGGCGAACAGACCTGCGCGGTCATCATCGAGCCGATACAGGGCGAAAGCGGCATCCTGCCCGCCACTGCGGAATATTTGCAAACCGCGCGCCGTCTGTGCGACCGGCACAATGCGTTGTTGATTTTGGACGAAGTTCAAACCGGGATGGGGCATACGGGCAGGCTGTTTGCCTATGAACATTACGGCGTTGTTCCCGATATTTTGAGTTCGGCAAAAGCCTTGGGCTGCGGCTTTCCGATCGGCGCGATGCTGGCGACAGAAAAGATTGCCGCCGCCTTCCAACCCGGCACGCACGGCTCGACTTTCGGCGGCAACCCGATGGCGTGTGCGGTCGGCAGCCGCGCCTTCGACATCATCAACGCGCCGGAAACTTTAAACCATGTCCGTGAACAGGGGCAGAAACTTCAGACGGCATTGCTGGATTTGGGCAGGAAAACGGGCTTGTTCTCACAGGTTCGCGGGATGGGGCTGCTACTCGGCTGCGTGTTGGACGAAGCCTATCGCGGACGCGCATCCGAAATCACCGCCGCCGCCTTGAAACACGGCGTGATGATTTTGGTTGCGGGTGCGGACGTATTGCGTTTCGCGCCTTCGCTACTGTTGAACGATGAGGATATGGCGGAAGGTTTGCGACGTTTGGAACACGCGCTGACGGAATTTGCCGCGACATCAGACAATCCGTAAAACTCAAATGCCGTCTGAAGGCGGGAAGGCTTCAGACGGCATCAGAAACAAAAAACCACTTCGGAAACGTGGTTCAACGTTCCGAAGCGGTTTTGTTTGCCATCAGGACTCGAACACCAATTCCGGTTCCCTGCCCTCTTCGATGACTGCCTTACCGACCACCACTTTTTTCAAGCCTTGCAAATCGGGCAGGCGGTACATCGTATCCAACAGGCAGCGTTCGACGATGGAACGCAGGCCGCGCGCGCCGGTTTTGCGCTCCATTGCCTGACGCGCGATGGAACGCAATGCGCCTTCTTCAAATTCCAGTTCGACATTTTCCATACCGAACAACGCCTGATACTGCTTGACCAAAGCATTTTTCGGCTCGGTCAAAATATTAATCAGCGCGTCTTCGTCCAATTCTTCTAAAGTTGCAATCACAGGCAAACGTCCGATTAATTCCGGAATCAGACCGAATTTAATCAAGTCTTCCGGTTCGACGATGCCGAACAGCTTGGTAATGTCGGCATTTTCGTCCTTGCTGTGAACGGACGCGCCGAAACCGATACCGCCTTTCTCTGTGCGCTGGCGAATCACTTTTTCCAAGCCTGCAAACGCGCCGCCGCAGATAAACAGGATGTTGGTGGTATCGACGTTGATAAATTCCTGATTTGGATGCTTGCGACCGCCTTGGGGCGGAACGCTGGCTACCGTGCCTTCAATCAGTTTCAGCAAGGCTTGTTGCACACCTTCGCCGGATACGTCGCGGGTAATCGACGGGTTGTCGCTTTTGCGTGAAATTTTATCGATTTCGTCGATATAGACAATGCCGCGCTGGGCTTTTTCGACATCGAAATCACATTTACCCAAAAGCTTGGTAATGATTTGCTCGACGTCTTCACCGACATAACCTGCTTCAGTCAAAGTTGTGGCATCCGCCATCACGAACGGCACATCCAGTTTGCGCGCCAAAGATTGCGCCAGCAGGGTTTTACCCGATCCGGTCGGGCCGATAAGCAGGATGTTGGATTTCGACAATTCGACATTACCGCCGACTTTAGGATGGCGCAGGCGTTTGTAATGGTTGTACACCGACACCGCCAAGGCTTTCTTGGCTTGTTCCTGACCGATAACGTGGTCGTTAAGGTTGGCGACGATTTCGGCGGGTGTGGGCAGCTTGCCGGATTCTTCCGATGTCTGTCCGGCACTTTCCGGAGGCGTGCCGTCATTTCCGTCTTCATGCAATATTTCAATACAGTTTGAGACACATTCGTCGCAGATAAAGGCGTTTTCGCCCTCAATCAAATATTTGACGTGTTCTTTGGATTTTCCGCAAAAGGAACAGGTACGGTTTTCGTTGGACATGGCTTTCTTTACAATGTATGCGTTGCAGAAACGGCACGCGCCGTTCGGGTTGCCAAGTATAATAACTATATCCGTGCTTATCAATACAAAAGAATAGCATACATCTCAAGAATCAATTCTCTCGACTGAGATGTATATACCAACCATTTTTTATAGGACGATATAACTCTATATTTGCAGAATATCTTTGAGCAACTTGATCCAAATTTTCCTCCGTAATTCTTTCTACGATATACATTTCAGTGCTGGGATCTAAGGCAACCTCTTTATCGTAGTTCTTTATATGATTCTCAAGATTTGGAGTATAGACATACTCCTTGTACCCTCCGCTGATAGAAACACCCCATGTATGAAAGAGCAAACATACTTCTGATATCCCATCATACTGTATGCTAATAATATCCAGTCTCTTGATTAAAGAGTCCAATTCCTTTTTATCTTTAGATGAAATAACATAGGCTGTACTATCTGTTTCGTCATAAGGGGGATAATGAAATCTATCGTACTTAACAGAAATTTTTCTCAATCTCTCAAATTCAGACTCGTAGAGATTGAAATGCTCTAACATTTGATGATCTGACGACACATTATTTCTTGTACACCCAAAAAGCAAAAAAATGAATGTAATTAAAAAGAATATTAATAATTTAGGCATTTCTTGATATTTACAGGTTTGTTATCTTGATAAGATTTATAGATTTCATCTAAGATAACTTGAGCCGTTAAAAAAGAAGGAGTTCCTCCATATCTATTATATAGTCTGAAACCTATTTTGATAGCTTCATTATCACTCGCATCATCAAAAGCTGCTAAAAATCTGCATCCCAAAGTTCTCTAATCCGATTTAGAATGTATTGAGAAACCCATGCCCCCAAATTTCGATTATTATCTCTCAACTGTGCTACTCCTGCCCCGGCTGTTAACTCCCATTCTGTAAACCCAACCGCTTTTCCGATAAAACCATAGTGTATATTTAGACCACAAATCATAGAAAAACAAGAAATGTTTATTCTTATCACAAGACCAATGTTTATACCCTTGAAGCCTTTGTATTGCCTTCTTGTGATCCCAAGGACATCCTGCCACGTATTACCTTAAAATCCCGCCGATTCGGCTATAATACGCCCCTTCGCAACCGCCCCGGCGGCAGAAATGCCGTCTGAAACCAAATCTGAGGATATTCATGAAAAAACCCCAACGCGGCTACGCCCGCCAAGACCGTGTCAAAGAACAAATTATGCGCGAGCTTGCCGAACTCGTCCGTACCGGACTGAAAGACCCGCGCGCCGGCTTCATTACCGTCAACGAAGTCGAAGTTACCCGCGATTACAGCCACGCCACCGTGTTCTATACGGTTTTAAACCAAGACGCGCGCGAAATTACGGAAGAAGTGCTGGAACACGCACGCGGACACCTCCGCAGCGAATTGGCCAAACGCATCAAGCTGTTCAAAATCCCCGAGCTGCATTTCAAATACGACGAATCCTTAGAGCGTGGTATGAACCTGTCTGCCCTTATCGATCAAGTGGCGGCGGAAAAACCGGTTGAAGACTGATACTGCTAGAATGAACAATCTGATTCCCGAACATTTAGCCGCCTATGCACATAGTGATAGCCTGCAAATTGAAGGCAGGCATCGTTGCTTTTCATTATCCTGCCAAGGTAGAGATATTTTCCACATCCGTTACTATGGAGAGCCTTTTGATGGATTGATTACCGATACTGATAAGGCTCCGGTAAAAATTGTGGCGGTAGAAGCTGTAAGCGGCAATGAAATCGTATTGTTTGATGGCGCGGAACATGGCTATAACGCTATGTTTTGCGACAAATATAGTCCAAATCAAAAGCAAAACAGAACGTTAACTGATTTGGATGAGTATACTTACCGGGTTCTGATCCATCTTTATTACAATATAAACTACGAAGATGAATATGAAGATTTCGTCAATTCTGAAGGACAAGTCCCCTTAATTGATGGCCGCATCATTAGTTTTGACTCATTAAAACGAAATGGCTTTGATGCAATCAGCGTTGATCTAATTGATGAAAAACACTCTGTTCGTGAATTATTGAATGAAGAATTAAGCTGACACGCAGGCCGTCCGAACCCTTTCAGACGGTCTGAACATTAATATTCCCTAATTAATATGACCAATAAACCCGCCAAACGCCCGGTCAACGGCGTTCTTCTTCTCGACAAATCCGAAGGCCTTTCCAGCAACACCGCCCTACAAAAAGCGCGGCGTTTGTTCCGTGCCGAAAAAGCCGGGCATACCGGCGTGCTCGATCCTTTGGCAACCGGACTTTTGCCCGTCTGCTTCGGCGAAGCGACCAAGTTCGCCCAATATCTGATTGATGCCGACAAAGCCTACACCGCCACGCTGAAACTCGGCGAAGCCAGCAGCACGGGGGATGCCGAAGGCGAAATCGTTGCTACCGCCCGCGCCGATATTTCCTTAGCCGAATTTCAGACGGCCTGCCAAGCCCTGACAGGCAACATCCGCCAAGTGCCGCCAATGTTTTCCGCGCTCAAACACGAAGGCAAACCACTGTACGAATACGCGCGCAAAGGCATCGTCATCGAACGCAAAACGCGCGACATTACCGTTTACGCCATCGATATTGTCGAATTTGACGCGCCCAAAGCCGTCATTGGCGTACGTTGCAGCAAAGGTACCTACATCCGCACCCTCAGCGAAGACATCGCCAAACACATCGGCACGTTCGCACACCTGACCGCCCTGCGCCGCACCAAAACCGCCGGTTTTACCATCACCCAAAGCCACACGCTTGAAGCCTTGGCAAACTTGGACGAAACAGAACGCGACAGCTTGCTGCTACCCTGCGACGTATTGGTTTCACACTTCCCCCAAACCGTTTTAAACAATTATGCCGTCCATATGCTCCAATGCGGACAACGGCCGCGTTTCGAGGAAGACCTGCCTTCCGATACGCCGGTACGCGTTTACACGGAAAACGGCCGCTTTGTCGGACTGGCGGAATATCAAAAAGAAATATGCCGTCTGAAAGCGTTGCGGCTGATGAATACTGCGGTGTCCGCCGTCTGAATGGGAATTAAAAATATGATGCCGTCCGAACCATGTGTTCAGACGGCATCGTATTTTTCAGTATTTAAACCGTTTCCCTACCCCAATCTTTACCCCTTAAAATCGAGGCATCGACATCTTGAATATCGCGGTGTCCCGTAAACGCCATAGATATATCCATTTCTTTATACAGGATTTCCAGCGCACGGGTTACGCCTTCTTCGCCATACGCGCCTAAACCATACAGGAACGCGCGTCCGATCATCGTGCCTTTCGCACCCAAAGCCCACGCCTTCAAAATATCCTGACCGCTACGGATGCCGCTGTCCATCCAAACTTCGATGTCGCTGCCCACTGCGCTGACGATGTCGGGCAATGCCTTGATGGCGGACACGGTATCGTCGAGCTGGCGGCCGCCGTGGTTGGAAACGACCAATGCATCCGCACCGCTTTTCGCTGCTTTTTCCGCGTCTTCAGGTTCCATAATGCCTTTGATAATCAGCTTGCCGCCCCACAAATCTTTAATGCGGGCGACGTCGTCCCAGCTCAGGCGCGGGTCGAATTGTTCGGATGTCCAAGAAGACAGCGAAGACAAATCGCCGACGTTTTTGGCGTGTCCGACGATATTGCGGAACGTGCGGCGTTCCGTGTTCAGCATTTTCATGCACCATTCGGGCTTGGTCGCCAGATTGATTAAATTGGCGATGGTCGGTTTCGGCGGCGCAGACAGGCCGTTTTTGATATCTTTGTGGCGTTGCCCCAAAACCTGCAAATCGGCGGTCAAAACCAATGCCGAACATTTGGCATCCTTCGCGCGCTTAATCAGGTTTTCCATAAACTCGCGGTCGCGCATCACATAAAGCTGAAACCAAAACGGCGCGCTAGTGTTCTCGGCAACGTCTTCAATCGAGCAGATGGACATGGTCGAGAGCGTAAACGGAATGCCGAACTTCTCCGCCGCCCGCGCCGCCAAGATTTCGCCGTCAGCGTGCGCCATGCCGGTAAAACCCGTCGGCGCAATCGCCACCGGCATTTTCACATCCTGCCCGATCATTTTGGTCTCAAGACTGCGTCCCTCCATATTGACCAATACCTTTTGTCGGAAGCGGATATCTTTAAAATCCGAAGTATTTTCTCGATAAGTCGTTTCCGTCCACGAACCCGAATCGATGTAATCGTAAAACATACGCGGCATTTTGCGCTTGGCAACGCGGCGCAAGTCTTCGATGCAGGTCATTTTGCTCAAATCACGTTTCATTTGTCGCCCCTGAATACCTGAATAACTTTATATGAAATAGATAATGTATATCAATATTGATTATAAGGCAAATCATTTCAACATTTGCCGCACCCGCCGCCGCTCCCACTTCAAGCGGCATAAGGTTTAAAATTCAAAAATAACAAATTAAAATCAAAATATTAAAAACCAATCAATCTGCCGATTTAAACAGCCAATCGCGCAATCCGCCTCCATACTTGACTGAAACACTCAGATATTGGACAATTCCGCCCACTATAAAAAAAGCCGACACGGGCAACCACCACCATGAGACTGACCACCAAAGGGCGTTTCGCCGTTACCGCTATGCTGGATTTGGCGATGAACGCGCAAACCGGCGCCGTCAAACTCAGTGCCATCAGCGAACGCCAAAACATATCCCTCTCCTATCTCGAGCAATTGTTCGGCAAACTCCGCCGCGCCGGACTGGTTGAAAGCCTGCGCGGGCCCGGCGGCGGCTACATCCTCGCTGCCCCTCCCGCACAAATCAACATCGCCCAAATCATTTCCGCCGCCGAAGACCGGCTGGACGCGACCCAATGCGGCAGCAAAGCCAACTGCCACCACGGCGCGCCCTGCCTGACGCACGACCTTTGGGAGAATTTAAACAAAACCATCAACGACTACCTCGGCAGCGTTACCCTGCAAAGCATCATCGAACAGAAAAACAACGGCGACGGCAGCCGCGTCGTCCAATTTACACACATCCATTAAATAACACCCGAAAAAGAAAGAGCAAACCATGACCGTCAAAACCCCCGTTTACCTCGACTACGCCGCCACTACCCCCGTTGACAAACGCGTTGCCGAAAAAATGATTCCCTATCTGACCGAAACCTTCGGCAACCCCGCCTCCAACAGCCACGCATTCGGCTGGGAAGCAGAAGAGACCGTCGAAAAAGCCCGCGCCGACATCGCCGCCCTGATTAATGCCGATCCCAAAGAAATCATCTTCACCAGCGGCGCGACCGAGTCCGACAACCTCGCCATCAAAGGTGCGGCAAACTTCTACAAAACCAAAGGCAAACACCTCATCACCGTCAAAACCGAACACAAAGCCGTGCTCGACACGATGCGCGAACTCGAACGCCAAGGTTTTGAAGTAACCTACCTCGGCGTTCAAGAAAACGGTTTGATTAATCTGGAAGAACTCAAAGCCGCCATCCGCGACGACACCATCCTGATTTCCGTAATGTGGGTAAACAACGAAATCGGCGTAGTGCAAGACATTCCCGCCATCGGCGAAATCTGCCGCGAACGCAAAATCGTCTTCCACGTCGATGCCGCCCAAGCCTGCGGCAAAGTGCCTGTCGATGTCGAAGCCGCCAAAATCGACCTGCTCTCGATGTCCGCGCACAAAGTGTACGGCCCCAAAGGCATCGGCGCGCTGTACGTCCGCCGCAAACCCCGCGTCCGCCTCGAAGCCCAAATGCACGGCGGCGGTCACGAACGTGGCTTCCGCAGCGGCACATTGCCGACCCACCAAATCGTCGGTATGGGCGAAGCCTTCCGCATCGCCAAAGAAGAACTCGAACAAGATATGGCGCACTACCGCAAACTGCGCGACATCTTCCTCAAAGGTATCGAAGGCATCGAAGAAGTCTATATCAACGGCGACCTCGAACACCGCGCCCCGAACAACCTGAACGTCAGCTTCAACTTCGTCGAAGGCGAAAGCCTGATTATGGCAGTGAAAGAACTCGCCGTATCCAGCGGCTCCGCCTGCACCTCCGCCTCGCTCGAACCCAGCTACGTCCTGCGCGCACTCGGTCGCAACGACGAACTGGCGCACTCATCCCTGCGCATCACCTTCGGTCGCATGACCACTGAAGAAGAAGTGCAATTCGCCGCCGAACTGATTAAATCCAAAATCGGCAAACTGCGCGAACTGTCGCCGTTGTGGGAAATGTTCAAAGACGGGATTGATTTGAACTCGATTGAATGGGCGGCGCATTAAAGCGTACCAACATGCCGTCCGAACCTTCAGACGGCATTCCAAAAACAAAGCAATCAAGAGAAAAATATGAACGAACAAGATTTAGATTTGGACAACCTCGACAACCTGCTTGACGATTTCGACGGCGTTACCGTGGAAGGCGGCGTCGATTCAGAGAATGATGACGGCTGCGAAGGCGGCGCGTGCAAAATCTAATTCAGGCCGTCTGAAAACCGGCAAACAAACCACTGAAACCATCAAAAAACATTAAGGAAACCACATCATGGCATACAGCGATAAAGTAATCGACCACTACGAAAATCCCCGCAACGTCGGCACATTCGACAAAAACGACGATTCCGTCGGCACCGGCATGGTCGGTGCGCCGGCCTGCGGCGACGTGATGCGTCTGCAAATCAAAGTGAACGATGAAGGTATCATCGAAGATGCGAAATTCAAAACTTACGGCTGCGGTTCCGCCATCGCTTCGTCCAGCCTGATTACCGAGTGGGTCAAAGGCAAAAGCTTGGATGACGCGCTGGCAATCAAAAACAGCGAAATCGCCGAGGAATTGGAATTGCCACCGGTAAAAATCCACTGCTCCATTTTGGCGGAAGACGCGGTAAAAGCGGCCGTTGCCGACTACCGTAAACGTCAGGAAAACAGATAAAGCCCTTCAAACGGCATCGTCCCACAATGCCGTCCGAACCGCCCGCCGCTTCGGGTTCGTCTGAGGCGGTACAACAAGGAAAAAATATGATTACCCTTACCGAGAATGCCGCAAAACACATCAATGACTATCTCACCAAACGCGGCAAAGGCTTGGGCGTACGCTTGGGTGTGAAAACCAGCGGCTGCTCGGGGATGGCGTACAACCTTGAATTTGTCGATGAAGCCGACGGCGACGACCTGATTTTTGAAGGACACGGCGCACGCATTTATATCGACCCGAAAAGCCTGGTTTATCTGGACGGCACACAAGTCGATTACACCAAAGAAGGTTTGCAGGAAGGTTTCAAATTTGAAAACCCCAATGTCAAAGACTCCTGCGGCTGCGGCGAGAGCTTCCACGTTTAAGGCATAAAAACGGCGGGACAGTATCAAAACCGTCCCGCCATTTTTTCGCTTCCTGCCTGTTGTAGCTGCCTTTGCCTTTCCTTTTCCGTTCCACCTTGTGCCGGAACAAATCGGATTTCACTAAGGCTTTTAAAGCATTGTCGCGTATTTTGCCTTTATTGTGCTGCACTTTGCCGCCCATATTCAGTCCTTTCGTTTAAGAAGCGGCAGATTATAAGGCAAAAACAGTTTTCTGCCAAAATCTTACATTTATCATCCTACTATGTCCCAATATTTCACCCTCTTCCGGATTGAACCCGCTTTCGATATCGACACCGAAAACTTGGAACAAACCTACCGCGCCTTGGCCGCCCGTTTCCATCCCGATAAATTCGCTTCAGCTTCCGCCTTTGAGCAAAAGCAGGCAGTGATGATGTCTTCCACCATCAACGATGCCTACCGTACCTTGAAAAATCCCATCGACCGCGCCGCGTACCTGTTGAAAACGCAGGGCATTGATGCCGATGCGCCGGAGCATACCTCTTTCGCTCCCGACTTCCTCATGCAGCAAATGGAATGGCGCGAAACGCTGATGGAGGCACGGGCAGAAAGCGACCTGAAAACTTTGGAAAATCTGAATGACGAAATCCGTGCCGAACAAGAAAAACTGTTCTGCGACCTGAAACAGTCATTCGCGCGCCAAGACTACGACACCGCCGCACAACAAGTCCGCCAAGGCAGGTTTCTCAACAAACTCCGCAACGAAATCTCCTCCGCATTATAATCTGCACCGTGTTTCAGACGGCATACCCGCTTCATACGCCATGCCGTCCGAACATAGGGCTACCCGCCCACAACAGACAAAAGCCGTGGAGGAACATCCAAAAAATAACATTTGTTGCGGGAGGCAATGCCGAACCTCCGCCTGCATCCGTTTTTTAATGACGTGCGCCAGCGTTTCGGCATTGCCCCCATTCTATCCTTTACCGGCAGAAAAGCTTTCTTCGGACGGCATGCCAAAATCGGCATCAGCTTCGGCAAAGACCGTCCCGAAAGCACACATACCTGCACATCAAACTTTTTCAATCCGCCCGTTTTTCCTCCTCGCATTCCCATCCGAAAACATACCGTCTTCATCCACCTGTTCCTCTAAATCGAAAAACGCCAATACGTCCCACCAATCACCGTCATCGGCACGATACGCCATCTTCCCCTCCGTCCCGTTTTCCTATGGAAAGGATTATGCCCCGATGCCGTCTGAAATGCCGCCTGTACAAATTTGTGGAAGCCGGACGCTTCCTGCCGCATTTTGCCCGCGCCTTTCAGACGGCATATCCGGCCGCCGCACCGCTTCATGTTGAAATATGCTAAAATAAGCAACAATTTTTTGCCATACGAAACATTGAAACCATGACCGACGCAACCATCCGCAACGACCACAAATTCGCCCTCGAAACCCTGCCCGTCAGCCTTGAAGACGAGATGCGAAAAAGCTATCTCGACTACGCCATGAGCGTGATTGTCGGGCGCGCACTGCCGGACGTGCGCGACGGTCTCAAACCCGTACACCGCCGCGTGCTGTACGCCATGCACGAGCTGAAAAACAACTGGAATGCCGCCTACAAAAAATCGGCGCGCATCGTCGGCGACGTCATCGGTAAATACCACCCCCACGGCGATTCCGCAGTTTACTACACCATCGTACGCATGGCGCAGGATTTTTCGATGCGTTATGTACTGATTGACGGTCAGGGCAACTTCGGCTCGGTTGACGGCGACGGCGCAGCAGCGATGCGTTATACCGAAATCCGCATGGCGAAAATCGCCCACGAAATGCTGGCGGACATCGAAGAAGAAACCGTCAATTTCGGCCCGAACTACGACGGCAGCGAACACGAGCCGCTGGTGTTGCCGACCCGCTTCCCCGCGCTGTTGGTCAACGGCTCGTCCGGTATCGCCGTCGGTATGGCGACCAACATCCCGCCGCACAACCTCACCGACACCATCAACGCCTGTCTGCGCCTTTTGGACGAACCCGAAACCGAAATCGACGAATTGATCGACATCCTGCAAGCCCCCGATTTCCCGACCGGCGCAACCATCTACGGCTTGAGCGGGGTGCGCGAAGGCTATAAAACCGGCCGCGGCCGCGTTGTTATGCGCGGTAAGACCCATATCGAACCCATAGGCAAAAACGGCGAACGCGAAGCCATCATCATCGACGAAATCCCGTATCAGGTGAACAAAGCCAAGCTGGTGGAAAAAATCGGCGAACTGGTGCGCGAAAAAACCTTGGAAGGCGTATCCGACCTGCGCGACGAATCCGACAAATCCGGTATGCGCGTCGTTATCGAATTGAAACGCAACGAAAACGCCGAAGTCGTTTTAAACCAACTCTATAAACTCACCCAGCTTCAAGACAGCTTCGGTATCAACATGGTTGCCTTGGTGGACGGTCAGCCGCGCCTGCTGAACCTGAAACAGATTTTGGCGGAATTCCTGCGCCACCGTCGCGAAGTCGTTACCCGCCGCACCCTGTTCCGCCTGAAAAAAGCACGTCATGAAGGCCATATCGCCGAAGGTAAAGCCGTCGCCTTGTCCAATATCGACGAGATGATTCGGTTGATTAAAGAATCCGCTGACGCGCCTGAAGCCAAAGAAAAACTGCTGTCCCGCGCATGGCGCAGTGGCTTGGTGGAAGACATGTTGAGCCGTACCGACCTCGACCTGCGCATGGCACGTCCCGAAGGTTTGCCCGCCAACCTCGGCTTACAGGAACAAGGCTATTATCTGAGCGAAATCCAAGCCGACGCCATCCTGCGTATGAGCTTGCGCAACCTGACCGGTCTCGACCAAGAAGAAATCGTCGGCGACTACAAAAACATTATGGCAAAAATCATCGACTTTTTGGACATTTTGGCAAAGCCGGAACGCATCACCCAAATCATCCACGAAGAATTGGAAGAAACCAAAACCAATTTCGGCGACGAACGCCGCAGCGAAATCAACCCGTTCGGCGGCGACATTGCCGATGAAGACCTGATTCCGCAACGCGAAATGGTCGTTACCCTGACACATGGCGGTTATATCAAAACCCAGCCGACCACCGACTATCAGGCGCAGCGTCGCGGCGGACGCGGCAAACAGGCTGCCGCCACCAAAGACGAAGACTTCATCGAAACCCTGTTTGTTGCCAACACGCATGATTATTTGATGTGCTTTACCAATTTGGGCAAGTGCCACTGGATTAAGGTTTACAAGCTGCCCGAAAGCGGACGCAACAGCCGCGGCCGTCCGATAAACAACGTCATCCAGTTGGAAGAAGGCGAAAAAGTCAGCGCGATTTTGGCAGTACGCGAGTTTCCCGAAGACCAATACGTCTTCTTCGCCACCGCGCAGGGAATGGTGAAAAAAGTCCAACTTTCCGCCTTTAAAAACGTCCGCGCCCAAGGCATCAAAGCCATCGCGCTCAAAGAAGGCGACTACCTCGTCGGCACCGCGCAAACAGGCGGTGCGGACGACATCATGCTGTTCTCCAACTTGGGCAAAGCCATACGCTTCAACGAATACTGGGAAAAATCCGACAACGGCGAAGCGGAAGATGCCGACATCGAAACTTTAGACGGCATCGAAGACGAAACCGCCGACAGCGAAAACGCCCTGCCGAGTGGCAAACACGGTGTTCGCCCGTCCGGCCGCGGTAGCGGCGGTTTGCGCGG
>NZ_JAGTUI010000049.1:0-11261 GCF_018224585.1 Neisseria sp. Marseille-Q1983 | reverse complement strand
TTCGTCATTCCCGCGCAGGCGGGAATCCAGTTTTTTGAGTTTCAGTCATTTCCGATAAATTGCCTTAGCATTGAAGGTCTAGATTCCCGCCTGCGCGGGAATGACGGCGGAGCGGTTTCTGTTTTTTCCGGTAAATACCCACAAGCTAAAATCCTGTTATTTTCACAAAAACAGAAAACCAAAAACAGCAACCTGAAATTCGTCATTCCCGCGAAAGTGGGAATCCAGTTTTTTGAGTTTCAGTCATTCCCGATAAATTGCCTTAGCATTGAATGTCTGGATTCCCGCTTTCGCGGGAATGACGGCGGAGCGGTTTCTGTTTTTTCCGATAAATTGCCTTAGCATTGAATGTCTAGATTCCCGCCTGCGCGGGAATGACGGCGGAAATCTTGTTTATATTGAATCAAAAAAACCTGCACCTTAATCAGTTGGCGGTTTAGTCCGACTTTTGGGGTGCAGATCAAGCTTTCAGACGGTATTTCCTTTAAAACTTCATTTCGAGCGCGAGGCTGAAGTTCCTGCCCGGTGCGGCATACCTTCCATAGTTGCTGTCGCCGCCGTGCCGGTTTGCCGTGCTTTCCGCAGTCTGGCGCAAGGATTCCCAAGTAACGTAGCGGTAGTTGCCGATATTGTAGATAGCCGCCCTCAAGGTCAGCCGTTTTTTCAGATTCAGATAGGCGGAAACATCTGCCGTCGACCAAGAAGACGACGCTCTTTTTGCCGAATATCGTTTTTGATCGCCTGCCAGATAAGCAAGTTCATCAGGGTTTTTCCCTTTGGAATAGGTCAGCATAATGTTTGCCCCCCATTTCCCCTCGGGCTGGTCGTATCCGAACCCCAAAACATAACGCGACGGCTGTACCGCATCCAAAGCATAGCTGCGGAGGGACAAGTCCGGCCGGTTGGATACCGATTTCGGTTTGATACGGTTGTACGCTAAAGTCGTGTACAAACCTTCGGGCAGTTTGCCGTATACACCGTTCCAGTCGATTTTTCCCAATATATTAATGCCTTGGAGCGACATATTTTGGGCATTGTAATAATCGCGTATATCAATCTCTGTCAATCGTCCTGTTGAATCCGGCAATTTGGTTTTTTGATCGGCAACGGCAATCATATCGGTATAGCGGTTGCGGAAGCTGCTGATTTCCAAAAAGCCGAAGTCGCCCTTCCACTGCAAACCGATTTCGCGGTTGGCTGCCTTTTCCGATTTCAGGGCGGGACGCTGCCAGCCTTTCGGATAATCGTGATAAATGTCTATACCGAAAAGCTCTTGGAATGAAGGCGTTCTGAAGCCGCTGGAGGCGCGGTAAGACAAAGAAAAATGCCGGTTCGGTTTGAACACGATGCCGCTGTTCCACGAACGGTCAACATACCGCCCGCTGCGGACGAGTTCTTCCGACGTGGTGAAGTTTTGCCGGTCGTACCTGCCGCCCAAGCTGAAATCAAAATATTTGCCGATTGAAAAACGGTCGTTCAAAGAAATGTGGATATTGCTGCCGTTGATTTTTCTTGGCACGCATTTGCGGGAACGCAAGGTTTCGATGTAGCCGCAGACCGATCCTTCGACGACTTCGGGCTTACCCAAACGGTACTTGTCTTTGCCGTCGGCGGTGTACTCCCCCGTGTGTTCCGAAATCCTTGCCGCATTGTGGGAAAGCTGTTCGGGGCGGGAGATCGCTTTGGAAGCATCGTAACCGAAGCCCAAAGTCAGATGGTGTTTCGTCCATTTGTTTTTCAGCGATTTCTCAAACGAGGCATTCAAAACATTGTGCTGTTCGCGGTAGTGGAAACGGTCGCTGCTGTCGTAGGAATATGGTTTGTCCGCCGACGCGCGGCAGGATTTGTCCACAGCAGGATACACGGCGCAATTCAGCTTCAGTGTGTTGTTGTCGGTTGCCACGCCCTGTTTGTCAAACGACAACACCGCTTTATCCGCCCAGTTGTCAGAATACGCTTCGTTTTCATAACGGTACAGCAAACCCATACGGCGGCGGCGGTGATGTTCGTCAATAAATTTGGTGCGGGAATATTTCAAACCTATGCCCTTGACCAACTTTTTATCGCCCTTCCACTCTTCTATATTCGGCACAAAATACAAGCCGTCGCGGAAATCGTTGCCGTCGTACACCCCGCTCTTGTCGCTAAACTTTTTCGCCTCGTCCGTACCGTAATACTGTTTTTCCGTCATATCGCGGATGTCGTAACGCTGTTTGGTATCCTCAAACACGCCGCCGACATAATGCCTGCCGCCGAAGCGGTAGCCCAGCTTGGCAAGCCAAGAGCCGCTGCGGTAATCCATCGGATCGGGCAATATCCTGCCGCCGCCCGTGTAAGCTTGAGCGGACAGGTTTTCGTGGCGCGCCTGCGCCTCCCGCACCATCGCTTCTTCTTCGGCATTTAAAGGCTGATTTTTTTCAATACGTTCTTTTACCCAGCGGTTGAGCTGGTTTTTCAAATAGTTCCCGTTGCCCGCCAATTTTGCCACGGGCTTGGGTTCACTCTCGCCCTCCGCCAGAAAATATTCCGCCTTTTTATTCTGCTTCTGAATATCGTATGTTTGGCGGAACGCGTCCAAACGGTCTATGCCGTATTCCACCCCGTCCGCAATATCGCCGTGCGGGCGCGTTTCCCGCCCTTGGCGTTCGGTTCGGATTAGCAGCCCTTCCCAACCATCCTTACTGAAACCCGCGCCGAGCGACTTCATAAATTGGCGGTTTTTACTGCCATAGGCGGTTTTTGCCTGTATCCCCCAACTTTTGCCGTCTGAAATCAAATCCGCCGCCTCTTTGGTGCGGAAAGCGACCGCGCCGCCGAGTGCGCCGCTGCCGTGATCGGACGAACCGGCGCCTTTGTCGATTTCCACCGTGCTGATGTTTTCATATTCGATTTCGTTGATTGCGCCGCTGCCGCCGCGACCGCCGTATCCGCTCAACGATCCCTGCACGGTAAACGCCTGTATTTGGGCAACGCCGTCAACCGAAACCGCCACACGGTTTTTATCCACGCCGCGTATCGAGTAGCCGCCGCTCGCGCCGTTACCCTGTTCGACAACCGCCACACCCGGATTGTAGCGCGTCAGGTCGCGGATACCGAGTACCTGTTCTTTGTTCAAAGTTTCCGACGTTTTGACGATTTTGCCCAAACCGGTCGCCTCTTTCGATCTGCGCCCCACTTTGGCGGCACGGACGGTAACCTCTTTCAGGGATTGGGTCTGCGCGGCATCAGGTGTCGCCCCCCCCGCTTGGGCGGCATAAGCCGGAAAAGCGGTTGCAATGGCCAAGGCGGTCAAAGTCAGCGGAAAACCGTGTTTCTTATTCATTTTTCCACCTCCTGCATATCTTTTTTCGCACCGAATACCACGCCGAATTGAGGTTTAACTTCAGGTTTTAACTGTTCGCCAGCATCAGCTTCAGCATCAGCTTCAATTTCAACTTCATTTTCAATATTTTCAGTTATATCAAGAGATTTCCCATCCTTATTGAAAATAGTGCCGCCTAATTCTGCCGCCTGCGGGCCGTAAAATCCCCCTTCTACACGAAGATTACTAGCTTGGAAGGTTTTGGGGTCGGTCGAACCATTTCCCGAAAGATTGATGCCGTTCTCCCGAGTGCGTGCTGTCGCGTAGAAACCGTTGCCCTCAATCTTGCCGTTTTCAATATGGAAAGCAGGTTTTACACCGTTTTTCTCCGTCAGCGTTCCGGAAATCGATTTCTTGCCGAAATCAACGGTAAATACTGCTTTTGCCGCTTCTTTATCCGCCTGATTGTCCCATTGAATGGGTTTGCCGATACGCGCTTCCCAAGTGCCGGTATAGTGTGCTTCTCCAGTTTTCGGAATATCCGTTTCCGCCGTGCGGATACCTTTCAGGAAAAGGTCGATGTTCCTGCCTTTAGGGGCTTCCGGAGCGGGCAGGATGGCGTTTGAACTGCTGCCGCCTTCTGTCGGCGATTTTTCTTCGGGTTCTTCAACTTCCTCCTCTTCGGCTTCATCAACTTCTTCTTCGGTTTCTTCTTCGGCGATTTCTTCTTCGTTTTCACCGTTATCACCTTCGGAAACTTCGTCTTCTTCGCTGCCTTCACCTTCTACGACTCCATCTTCCGTGCCTTCTTCATCGCTGATTTCGTCTTCGTTTTCTTCGCTTTCACCAATTTCATCTTCGGAATCTTCGTCCTGTGCCTTCGGTTTGGCGGCAGGGCGTTCGGTTTGCATCCGTCCGAGTTTCACATAGGTCAGAAAATCGCAACAAGCACGGACGGTCATTTTCCTGCCGTCGGCAAGATTGATGATTTGTTCTTGGTTTACCAAAGGAATTTCACGCCCTTCGACAAGAAGTTTGTCGGGATGACCAAAATCGGGCATAGGGGAAATGGCAAACGGGCGGGCATTTTTATCAGTCGCCTCGTCAACGGAAATTTTTCGAGAATCCAAGATGTTGGTGTGTTTTCCAGACGGCATAGCAGGATTTGTGCCTGATGCGTCTGTTTTTTGTTTGCCTGCGAATACGCCGAATACGCTGTTGTCGTTGCTGATAAACCGTCCGGCAAGCTCTTCCCCCTTATCGCCGAAAAAACCGCCCTCAAGCCGCTGATCGGCATTAGCATGGAAAAACAGATGCTCCTTATTGGCATGGTTTTTCGCTAAATCAGGATTGACACTGGCACTGCCGGTAAAGCGGTTGCCGTCCAATTTTGCAGTAATGTCGTAAATGGTCAGCGGTTTTTTGGGCTCATTTGGATTACTTTTATTTTGCACATACTGATTTTTAATCAGCTTGCCATTCAGGGTTTTGTTATCAAAATCAACCGTATATTCGGCAGGATGCTTTTCCCTGTCGTCGGCATCCCTAGCCTCATAAGAAGTTGCCCCAATTTCATTACCATAATATGTGGTATAACCCAAATCCGTACTGGAAACCGCCTTACCTGTCCGATGACGTTTGGCATCGGTCATATATTGCCAGTTACCGGAATATTGCACCGTTCCCGCGCTCGGTAAAGATTGGGAAGGACGTTCTCCGGAATAATATACAAAACCGTCATAACTAAATCGGTTAACAAACTCCTTACCATCAGAAGTCTTTTCTTTTTCATTATCCTTTCCTTCCGCCCTGGTAAACACATAGCCCGCACGGACAAATTGATATTGATATTTTTCTTCTTCTTTTTTCGATGTGATAACCCTCACATCAGAATACCGTTCGTTGATTTTCTTTTTAAGTTTGTCAGCCTGTTCTTTCAGCGTACCGTCTAAAAACAGGATATCCTTCTCTTTAAGCGGCAGATGCTCCTCCGCCTGATGCTTGTCGGGAATTTCCGTACCGTCTTGTTTATAGGAAGCAATATTCCGCCTTGGCAGCCGCATTGCCGCACCGACGGCGGGTTGATTGACCGGCGTGGTTTCTATAGAGGGTTTGGCAGGAGGCGGAGTGGGAACGTCCTCAGGTTTGGACGGTTTGGAATCTGACGGGGTTTGCGCGGTCGGCGTTGGTTTGGCAACAGGCTGTACGCCGAAATTGCCGCCACAGGCTGCCAGCATCAACGGCAGCAAGGCAATGCTGAAATAATTCAGTTTACACATCTCTACTATTTTCCATATTTAATTAATAATAATTATCATTATATTAATATGTACAGATAATATCAACCCGTTTTTAACAAAGACATTCCCGATTGAAACAAAATGCCGTCTGAAACCTGTTCAGACGGCATTTTTGTGCAGACCCGGCAAGATTTTAAGCTGCCGGGGGAATTTAGATTGTCCTTTACCCTACTCGCGCAGGAAACGGATGTCGTCCGCGCCGTTTCAATATACAGCCGCCTAGAGGCGGCTGATTGGATGTAGCGGCGCGTGATTGCCGTTTTGTAGGTTTCAACACACAGCCACCTAGAGGCGGCTGAGTTGGTGACGAAATCAAAATCAATTTCTGCCTTGTTTCAACACACAGCCGCCTAGAGGCGGCTGGTGGGCTGCACTTTACGACAACTGGAGAGTACTGGTTTCAACACACAGCCGCCTAGAGGCGGCTGGTGTATAATACGGGCTAACGAGTAACAACGCGAAAGTTTCAACACACAGCCGCCTAGAGGCGGCTGCGCCTCTTCCGAAAGCCTTACTACATCAGGCTTCACAGCCCCGACTTCGCCAAACTCCCGAAAAAAGCACAAACATGAGTATAGCACAGCCTTATCCGCCATATCCACATTTGCAATATCCTGATTGTTAAAGAACAATCCAGATTCGCCAACCCTGCCGCATTTTTATGGGAACAACAGGTTGGCGATTCACACAATCAGCGTGTCCTTAAATATATCGACCGCCGGTTTTGCGCCGTGATGCTCCACTTTGCGCCGCCATTTGCTGCCCAGGTGGTAAAAGCGCAGGCTGTCTGTTTCGGGGTTGTAGGTTTTTAAAAGTTTGTCTTTTAAAACTACCCATTGGTCGGGTGCGATGTCGCATTCGAACACGGAATACTGCACGCGCACGCCGTAGTCTTGGCACAGTTTCGCTACGCGCCGCAGCCTTGCCTGCCCTTCGGCATTTTCCAACGAAATATCATAAGTTATCAACATCAGCATTTTCTTGTCCCTCCATGCCGTCTGAAGCCGGTTGCGTTCAGACGGCATACCCGGCTACCTCATCAAAAACGGCGGATATGCCGCCAAATCTCCGCGCAGATGCCGCGCCAAAAGCATGGCTTGAATATAAGGCAGCAAACCGATTTCCACTTCTTCGCCCAAAAACGGATGGGTGATTTTTTCCTGCTTTTTCGCCTGCAAAGACTGGAACAAAAGTTTGCGCGCATCGGCTTTTAAGCTCACCGCCCCGCCTGCCTCGACAATAAAATCCTGCGGCTTGATTTGCCCGCGGTTAATCAGCGACAGTACCAGCCTGTCCGCCCACCACGCGCGGAACTCTTCCAAAATATCCTGTGCAAGGCTGTCGCGCCCGGGTCGGTCGGCGTGCAGAAAACCCACCTGCGGATCCAGCCCCACGCCTTGCAGCGCACCGCTGATGTCCTTGCCCAAAATACTGTATAGAAAAGAAAGCAGCGCATTGACACTGTCTCTTGGCGGGCGACGGTTTCTTCCGTCAAAAGCAAACCCGCTTTCCGCCTTAACCAACTGTCCGAACACGCCGAAATAACGCGCCGCCGCATCTCCTTCAATCCCGCGTATCAAATCCAAACTGTCTGCCCGTTTCAACTGCTGCAAAGAGAAATTCAGCGCGGCAACCGCCGTCTGAATGTCCGCATTGCCGCCGTGGTTGCGAATCTGCCGCTGAAGCACCCGTTTGCCTGCTTGAATCTTCGCCGCGATGATATTGCGCGCAATCGGCACGGGATTTTGTTCCGACATCCGATACTGCGCCCGACGCAGCAGCACATTGCCGCTTTGCCGCCCCTGCAACCGCCCTAAGAAACGTCCGTTTTCGGTAAAAAACGCCAGATTCACATTATTCTCGCCGCAAAACCCCAGCAAAAACGGCGACACCAGCACGTTGCCGAAACAGAAAATATGCCCGATGGAATGCACCGGAAATTGCGCCACCTTCTTACGTTCCTGCTCCACCACCAGCGTTTCCCGCTCCTTATGCAGATAGCTGCCTTGCGTGGTGATATACAGCGTGTTTTGCAGTTTGCGCATAAGGTACTCCTTCATTTTTATTGCATTTTTGAACAGGCGGTTTGGGACGGGTGAAATCTACCGGTGCAATGTCGAAAGCACCGACAACTGATAATATTTTATTGGAACCGATAAGGAAGCACCTTCAAACTGCATTTTAAGAAAATCTGAAGGACAACAAAATCCCATTATAGGCAAAACATCTTTCAGAAGGCTGATTCCGATCAGACCTGATTGTTTTTATTAACAAGACATCAAAATACGGAACATATAGGAAGTGCGATTTGCCTTATTCCTGTCCTTGTATGAACAGAAATAACGGCGGCTTTGTATTTCCTATTCCGGATTGACCACCCGATTGACAACCGTATCCGCCCCCTATCCCGTCAAACGTAATGTTTATTTGAAAATAAAATTTTCATCCAATTAATATAAATCAAAGTAATCTACTGTATTTATTTAAAAATAAAATAAAATAGATTTTTATTTAATTGAAATAAATATAAATAGAGGAATGAAGCTGAGCGTCAGCCAAGCCGTACCGGATGCTTTTCCCTAACGCCGGGTGTTGATGCCGATATGGGGCGGATTGCCCGCCGTCCGTGTGTTGGCAGCAGCTTTGGCGGGAACAGGCGGAAACGGTTTTACTGGAAGCTGCTTCAGCTTATCCGCATATTCCGTTTTGCGCCAACCACTGCATATTCTGCGGCTTCTGCCGCAATGCTTGGAAAGGCGGCTACAGCCGGGTTTGCACCGACAAAATCATTGCGGAGCCGGAACAGGAAGCCGAAATCCGTCAAGGAAGCGGCAAAATCCGTGCCGTCTATTTCAGCGGCGGTAGCTTTGCCGACCGGAGAGTTTGGTGCGCCTGATACGCGCGTGTTACCGCCATCTGCCGACGTTTGGGACGGAGGCGCGGCGGCAGCTGCACCCTGCACAGCCGTCGATGAAATCCCGTGCAACTATATGGACAGGAAAGGACTTGCCGCCGCCGCTTTGATTGCCGGCCGGAACACGCCGTCAAAACAGATATTTTCCGTAACCGGCCGAACCTGTCCCAATACGCAAATGCCGTCTGAACATACTTCAAACGGTATTTTCCAATATTTTTCTCAGCTTCTACGCCCTCTTTCAAGGGCAAGGCGGGATAATGTGCGCCGCTCTGGGCTTGTATGCCGTCTGAAGCGGTGTAGGCGGCATTGTTGCCGTTGCGCCCGAAACCTTCCGCTGAAAAGACGACACCCGCCTCTACATCAACGGCAACCTGCACCCTCCCCGCGACGAAGCCCGTTACCGCGAAACCCTCGTCCTGCCCGCCATGCAGATGATTCAAAACCTCCGCCGCCTTAAGCGCGCCCAACCGAGGCTCGCCGTCCTATCCCAAAACACACGTTATCAACGACGATGCCGCCAAATGGGGCGCAACGCCATCCGTTGAACGGCCAAACAAAATGCCGTCTGAAACCTGTTCAGACGGCATTTGCGTAAAGTTCAGCAAGAAAAACTACAAACCCAGCTCGCGCAGGAAGCGGATGTCGTCCGCCCAACCGAATTTGACTTTGACCCATACCTTCAAAAACACTTTGGTATCAAACAGTTTTTCCATATCCAACCGCGCCTCGGTGGAAATCTTCTTCAAACGCTCCCCGCCTTTACCGATTAAAATCGCCTTTTGGCTTTCCTTATCGACCAAAACGGCGATATAGATGCGGTTCAAACCGTCTTCCTCTTCAAACTGCTCCACTTCGACGTTCATCGCATAAGGCAATTCCTCGCCCAAATAGCGGAACAATTTTTCACGCACGATTTCCATCGCTAAAAAACGCGCCGATTTGTCTGTAACCATATCTTCGAGATACATCGGCACGCTTTCGGGCAGATACGGCTTAATCAGCTCCAACAGGTTGGCAATCCGCAATCCGTGTTTCGCACTGACTGCCTCCGCCGCCGCAAATTCAAATTCGGCGCACACTTGGGCAACAAACGCCTCCAGCGCGTAACGGTCTTTCGCCTTGTCCTTGTCGATTTTGTTGACCACTAAAATAACCGGCGTGTGCTTGGGCAGTTGTTTCAACACGACGCGGTCGGCATCGGTAAAACGCATCGCTTCCACGACGAAAACCACGGCATCCACGCCGCCGAGTGCCTCGGTAACGTTTTGATTCAGCCTGTCGTTGAGCGCGTTGCGGTGGTCGGTTTGAAAGCCCGGCGTATCGACAAACACGAACTGCGCGGTATCGTCGGTATAAATCCCCGTTACGCGGTTGCGCGTCGTCTGCGCCTTTTTGCTGGTAATACTGATTTTCTGACCGATCAGATGATTCATCAGCGTTGATTTGCCCACGTTCGGACGACCGACAATCGCCACGAAGCCGCAACGGTATCCGTCGGCGGCGCGTTCCCCTGCAAGGAAGGTTTCAATATCCATATTCGCTTTCATATCCACATTTCAGACGGCATATTCACACGCCGCCTCATTTCTTTTTCTTCTTCAGCGGCAGCTTCTCTTCCAGCCATTTCAAAGCCTCTTTCGCCGCTTCCTGCTCCGCCGCCTTGCGGCTCGTCCCTTTGGCACGGCACACGAAACCCAGTTCGCCCAAATCGCAGGAAACCACAAACATACTGTCGTTGGCATAACCGATTTGCTCTTCGATACGGTATTTCGGCAAGGCGAAACGGCGTGCCTGCAACGCCTCCTGCAAAGCAGTTTTGCCGTCTTTTGCCTGATTTTGGAAATCGGCACACCGGACGCGATCGGCAAACAAATGGCGCACCACCTTTTCCGCCGTGTTGAAATCGGCATCGAAGCTGACCGCCGCAAACATCGCCTCCATCGCGTCCGCCAGTATCGAAGGCCGTCTGAAGCCGCCGCTCTTCAACTCGCCCGCCCCCAAGTACAGGCCGTCGCCGACATTCATTTCCGCCGCCATTTCCGCCAGCACGCCCTCATTGACCAGACTTGCCCGCAACCGCGACAACTCGCCCTCGGTCAACTTCGGAAACGCGTCAAACAGCATCCGCGCCACCGTATAATTCAAAATCGAATCACCGACAAACTCGAACCGCTCGTTGTGCTTCGCATGATGGCTCCTGTGCGTCAAAGCCTGCCGCAAAAGCGAAATATCGCGGAACGCGTAGCCCAGTTTCTTCTGTATCGCCGCGTGTGCCTGCTGTTTCAAAACATCGTCTTTCATTACCGTCTTCCGCAAAAAACAGCCCGAATGCGTTTCCATACTCCAAAAATACAGAAACACCTTAAGGCTGCAAACGGCGCACATTGTACCACCAAACCGCCGCCGTCTGCCGACAACGCACGAATCGTGGTAAAATCCGTAAGTTTTCCCCCAACGTATTCCCGTAATGAACGCATTTGCACAAGCACTTTCCTCGGCACTCGACCGCTGTATCGCCACCAACACCGTCGCCAAACAAAACCGGCCCGTCGGCTTCCTCTACCGAGAAGCCCCCGTTTTTGAAAACGACAGCGGCTGGCGTTTCTTCAGCGGCGACGAGACCGACGAATACACCGACGATCCGGACAACTTCAGCATCCTCAGTATTGCCGACATCACCAAAACCAACCCTGAAACCGCCGCACTGCTCTCACAACCCGAAGGCAGCGCATGGGAGCTTGCC
>NZ_JAGTUI010000048.1:0-13027 GCF_018224585.1 Neisseria sp. Marseille-Q1983 | reverse complement strand
CTCTTTGAGCTAAGGCGAGGCAACGCCGTACCGGTTTTTGTTAATCCACTATAAATGACGATATAAGTATTTTTATTTTAATCCGCCATATTAACGCACCCGGCCAAACAGCATAAAGGCACGGGCAGCCCGATTTGGATTGACCTATTTCCCCGACACCCTCGCCATCAGCTCGTCCGCCAAGGCAAGATACGCCTTGGTACCCTTTGCCTGCGCGTCGTAAGCCATCACCGGCATACCGTGGCTTGGTGCTTCCGCAAGGCGGATATTGCGCGGGATGACGGTTTCAAAAAGCAAATCCCCGAAATGGCTGCGCAACTGTTCGCTGACTTCGGCAACCAGCCTGCTGCGGCTGTCGTACATCGTGCGCACGATGCCCGTGATGTCCAAATCGGGATTGACCGCCTGACGGATTTTGCGCACGGTCGCAATCAAATCGGAAATCCCTTCCAGCGCGTAATATTCGCACAACATCGGCACAATCACGCCGCCCGCCGCCACCAGCCCGTTAAGCGTCAACAGCGTCAGCGAAGGCGGGCAGTCGATCAGGATAAAGTCGTAATCTTCCGCCACTGCCTTGAGCGCGTTTTTCAAACGCACTTCCCGGGCGATTTCCTGCACCAACTCGATTTCCGCGCCGGCCAGCGCGCGGTTCGCACCCAACACAGCGTATCCGCCCTCTTTGCTGCGTACCGCCGCCGATTTCACGTCCGCATCGCCCAATAAGACCTGATAAACGCCGGACTGCAAACTCGCCTTGTCGATACCGCTGCCCGTCGTCGCATTGCCCTGCGGATCCAAATCGACCACCAGCACGCGTTTGCCGCGCGATGCCAGCGAAGCCGCCAAATTTACCGTCGTCGTCGTTTTGCCCACACCGCCCTTCTGATTGGCGATGGCAAGGATGTTCACACTCATGTCCCGCCCGTGTCCCGTCTGATGTTGAAAAAAGAAAAACAGTGCGGAATTTTACCTTTATCCGCACAAAAAAGGTATTCATGCCGTCTGAAGCGCGCTCAACGCTTGCTCAGGATGACGATATGGCGTTCCGCATCCAAGCCCGGCACTTCGAGCCTTTGGACTTTTTCGACGCACACATCCTGCGGCAGGCGGCCGATTTCTTCCTGCGGATATACGCCCTTCATCGCCGCCCAGTAGCCGCCGTCTTTCAACAGATGCCCCGTCCACGACACAAAATCCGCCAGTTCTGCAAACGCACGGCTGGTAACCACGTCGGCACGCACGTCCGAAACCGCCTCCACGCGTCCGGATACCACGCGCACATTGTCCAATCCCAACTCGATAACCGCCTGCTGTAAAAAAGCCGTTTTCTTCGTATTCGCATCCAAAAGGGTTATCTGCACATCCGGACGGCACACCGCCGCCGGAATGCCGGGCTGGCCGCCGCCCGAACCGACATCCAGCATCGTTTGTACACCCTCGATATGGGGCAGCAGCGTCAGGCTGTCCAAAAGATGATGGACAATCATTTTTTCCTCGTCGCGCAGGGCGGTCAGATTGTAGGTTTTGTTCCACTTTTTCAACAAATCCACATAGGCCAAAAGCCTGTCCTGTGCCGTTTCCGAAATATCCAGCCCCATCGCGGCAATGCCTGCACGCAGGCGTTCTTTGCGTTCCATATCTGCTTCCTGTCCATATTCAGGCGTAATGTTAACGGAAAAACATGCCGTCTGAAACCGCGTATCGGCGTTTCAGACGGCATTCCCGTTCCAAGCTATTTTTTCCTGTGAAACACCACCGGCTGCACCGGCGCGCGCGTCAAGCGTTTGGGCAGCGTCAGCATCGACACCAGCCACACGGCAAACGCATATTCCAACACCGCCTCCCCGCGCAGCCCGCCCAAGGCGGCACTACCCAACAACAGTTCGAAAATCCAAGCCACCGCCGCCGCCGCACAAGCCGCCACACCCGACAGAAACAGCGCGTAACGCGAATGCCGCCGCATCATCTTTTTGTACGCCAGTTTCGTCAGACCCGCCGATACAACCACATTCAAAAACGCAAACACACCGAACACAAACCAAACAGTGCCGTCCCAACCGCCACGCCAGCCGAATCCGCCGTCCGACACCGACACCAGCAGCCCCGTCCGTCCGAACGCAAATGCCAAGGCATCATGCACCGACAGTGCGAACGGCAGCGTCAAAAACACTAGCCCCGCAAACAAAGCCGCATAGGGATATTTCTCGTTCACAAACATCGCCGTCCCCCTCTTCCGAAACAGACCGAATTATATAGTGGATTAACAAAAATCAGGACAAGGCGACGAAGCCGCAGACAGTACAGATAGTACGGAACCGATTCACTTGGTGCTTGAGCACCTTAGAGAATCGTTCTCTTTGAGCTAAGACGAGGCAACACTGTACTGGTTTTTGTTAATCCACTATACCGCGCACTGCCTTGCCGCCCGCCCGAAAAGTTGCACAAACAACCGTTCATATATATCATAACGAAAAACGCCGGTGTAGCTCAGTCGGTAGAGCAGCGCATTCGTAACGCGAAGGTCGGGGGTTCGATTCCCTTCTCCGGCACCAATACCAAGCACAGACCCTCCCTCGGGAAGCCTGTGCTTTTTCACATTTCCGCTTCAGACGGCACAACCGATATGAACACCTCGCAACGCAACCGCCTCGTCAGCCGCTGGCTCAACTCCTACGAACGCTACCGCCACCGCCGCCTCATCCACGCCGTGCGGCTCGGCGGGGCCGTCCTGTTCGCCACCGCACTCGCCCGGCTGCTCCACCTCCAACACGGCGAATGGATAGGCATGACCGTCTTCGTCGTCCTCGGCATGCTCCAGTTCCAAGGTGCCATTTACTCCAAGGCGGTGGAACGTATGCTCGGTACGGTCATCGGCCTGGGTGCGGGTTTGGGCGTCTTATGGCTGAACCAGCATTATTTCCACGACAATCTCCTCTTCTACCTTACCGTCGGCACGGCAAGTGCACTGGCCGGTTGGGCGGCGGTCGGCAAAAACGGTTACGTCCCTATGCTGGCGGGGCTGACGATGTGCATGCTCATCGGCGACAACGGCAGCGAATGGCTCGACAGCGGACTCATGCGCGCCATGAACGTCCTCATCGGCGCGGCCATCGCCATTGCCGCCGCCAAACTGCTGCCGCTGAAATCCACACTGATGTGGCGTTTCATGCTTGCCGACAACCTGACCGACTGCAGCAAAATGATTGCCGAAATCAGCAACGGCAGGCGCATGACCCGCGAACGCCTCGAGGAGAACATGGCGAAAATGCGCCAAATCAACGCACGCATGGTCAAAAGCCGCAGCCATCTCGCCGCCACATCGGGCGAAAGCCGCATCAGCCCCGCCATGATGGAAGCCATGCAGCACGCCCACCGCAAAATCGTCAACACCACCGAACTGCTCCTGACCACCGCCGCCAAGCTGCAATCTCCCAAACTCAACGGCAGCGAAATCCGGCTGCTCGACCGCCACTTCACACTGCTCCAAACCGACCTGCAACAAACCGTCGCCCTTATCAACGGCAGACACGCCCGCCGCATCCGCATCGACACCGCCATCAACCCCGAACTGGAAGCCCTCGCCGAGCACCTCCACTACCAATGGCAGGGCTTCCTCTGGCTCAGCACCAATATGCGTCAGGAAATTTCCGCCCTCGTCATCCTGCTGCAACGCACCCGCCGCAAATGGCTGGATGCCCACGAACGCCAACACCTGCGCCAAAGCCTGCTTGAAACACGGGAACACAGTTGACGGTCAAACACGATGCCGTCTGAAACGCCTGCCGCTTCAGACGGCATCCCCAATCCGCCTACCTTGTCGTCATGCCCGAATAACGGTACTATTCGCAGTTAACAGTTTTCATGCCGTCTGAAAGGTTTGAAGCGCGTTTCAGACGGCTGCCCGCTTACCTTATCTTACCGAAAGAACAATATGATCAACGATATTCAAAAAACAGCCGAAGGCAAGATGCAGCGTTCGGTCGAAGTACTGAAAGAAAATCTGGCGAAAGTGCGTACCGGCCGCGCGCATACCGGCCTGCTCGACCAAGTGGAAGTCGAATACTGGGGCAGCATGGTCCCCGTCAGCCAGGTTGCCAACGTAACGCTTCTGGACGCGCGCACCATCGGCGTGAAACCGTTTGAAAGCAATATGGCGGCCAAAGTCGAGAAAGCCATCCGCGATTCAAACTTGGGCCTGAACCCGGCAGCTGTCGGCGACCTGATCCGCGTACCGATGCCCATGCTGACCGAGGAACGCCGCAAAGACCTGATCAAAGTCGTGCGCGGCGAAGCGGAAGAAGGCCGCGTCTCCATCCGCAACGTGCGCCGCGATGCCAACGACCATATCAAAAAACTCCTCAAAGACAAAGAAATTTCCGAAGACGAGGCACGTCGCGGCGAAGAAGCGGTTCAAAAACTGACCGACAAATACATTACCGAAGCCGACAAACTCCTGACTGCCAAAGAAGAAGATTTGATGGCAATTTAACCTGCACGGTTCGACGTTCAGACGGCATTTGAACGCCGAACCGCGAAAGGCAGACATGAAAAGCAGCACGCAGGCCGTTTTAGAACACACCGCCATTCCCAAGCATATCGCCGTAATTATGGACGGCAACGGCCGTTGGGCGAAAAAACGTTTCCTCCCACGCATAATGGGACACAAACGCGGTTTGGACGCGTTGGAAAATATGGTGAAGCATTGCGCCAAACTGGGTGTGCAATATCTGACCGTGTTTGCCTTTTCAACCGAAAACTGGCGCCGCCCCGAAGACGAAGTTTCGTTCCTGATGGGGCTGTTTTTACAGGCTTTGCAAAAACAGGTACGCCGTCTGCACGAAAACAATATGCGCCTAAAAATACTGGGCAGCCGCGAACGCTTTAATCGGCAGATTCTGCAAGGCATCGAAGAGGCGGAAGCCTTGACGGCAAACAATACCGGCCTGACCCTGAGCATTGCCGCCGATTACGGCGGACGTTGGGACATTTTGCAGGCGGCAAACAAACTGATTGCCGAAGGCGTATCCGAGATTACGGAAGACACGCTGGCAAAATACCTGATGCTGGGCGATGCGCCCGAGCCGGATTTGTTCATCCGCACCGGCGGCGAAACGCGCATCAGCAATTTCCTGCTCTGGCAGATGGCGTATGCAGAACTGTATTTCACCGATATTTTGTGGCCAGATTTTGACGGCAAGGCTTTGGACGATGCCGTCGCTTCGTTCCAAAAACGCGAACGGCGGTTCGGACGCACCTCCGAGCAACTGCCTATCGAACGGCAAAGGAACTGAATATGCTGAAACAACGGGTGATGACCGCTATGTGGCTGCTGCCGCTGATGCTGGGCATGCTGTTTTACGCGCCGCAATGGTTGTGGGCTGCATTTTGCGGGCTGATTGCCCTGATTGCCTTGTGGGAATATGCCCGTATGGGCGGTTTGTGCAAAATCAAAACCAACCATTACCTCGCCGCAACCTTGGTTTTCGGCGTGGTTGCCTATGCGGGCGGCTGGATGCTGCCTAATTTGGTTTGGTATGTTGTTTTGGCATTTTGGCTCGCCATCATGCCTTTATGGTTGAGATTCAAATGGAGGCTCAACGGCGGTTGGCAGGTTTATGCCGTCGGTTGGCTTCTGGTCATGCCGTTTTGGTTCGCGCTCGTATCCCTGCGCCCGCATCCCGATGATGCCCTGCCGCTGCTCGCCGTCATGGGTCTAGTCTGGGTTGCCGACGTTTGCGCGTATTTCAGCGGCAAGGCGTTCGGTAAACACAAAATCGCACCGGCAATCAGCCCCGGCAAAAGCTGGGAAGGCGCAATCGGCGGCGCGGTTTGCGTGGCAGTGTACATGACTGCCGTACGAAGTGCCGGCTGGCTGACATTCGATACAGGCTGGTTCGATACCGTGTTAATCGGTTTGGTGCTGACCGTCGTCAGCATATGCGGCGACCTTTTGGAAAGCTGGCTCAAGCGCGCGGCAGGCATCAAAGACAGCAGCAACCTGCTGCCCGGACACGGCGGCGTGTTCGACCGCACCGACAGCCTGATTGCCGTTATCAGCATCTATGCGGCGATGATGTCGGTTTTAAATTGACTCTATGCCGTCTGAAACCGCTTCAGACGGCATCCGGTATAAAGTTATCCTCATTATGACACCACAAGTCCTGACCATATTAGGCAGTACCGGCAGCATAGGCGAAAGCACGCTGGACGTTGTCTCCCGCCACCCCGAAAAATTCCGCGTATTCGCGCTGGCAGGGCATAAGCAGGTCGAGAAATTGGCGGCTCAATGTCAAACGTTCCACCCCGAATATGCCGTCGTTGCCGATGCGGAACACGCCGCCCGGCTTGAAGCCCTGTTGAAACGCGACGGCACGGCGACGCAGGTTTTACACGGCGCGCAGGCATTGGTTGACGTTGCGTCTGCCGACGAAGTCAGCGGTGTCATGTGCGCCATCGTCGGGGCGGCGGGGTTGCCTTCCGCGCTCGCAGCGGCGCAAAAAGGCAAAACCATTTATCTGGCGAACAAAGAGACGCTGGTGGTTTCCGGCGCGTTGTTTATGGAAACCGCCCGTGCAAACGGCGCGGCAGTGCTGCCCGTCGACAGCGAACACAACGCCATTTTCCAAGTTTTGCCGCGCGATTACACAGGCCGTCTGAACGAACACGGCATCCGTTCGATTATCCTGACCGCTTCCGGCGGCCCGTTTTTAACGACCGATTTAGGCACGTTCGACAGCATTACGCCCGCCCAAGCGGTCAAACACCCCAATTGGAGCATGGGGCGCAAAATCTCCGTCGATTCCGCCACCATGATGAACAAAGGTTTGGAGTTGATTGAAGCGCATTGGCTGTTCAACTGTCCGCCTGATAAACTCGAAGTCGTCATCCATCCGCAATCCGTGATACACAGCATGGTGCGCTACCGCGACGGCTCCGTGCTGGCGCAACTGGGCAATCCCGATATGCGTACGCCCATCGCCTATTGTTTGGGCCTGCCCGAACGCATTGATTCGGGTGTCGGCGACCTAGATTTCGACGCATTGTCCGCACTGACTTTCCAAAAGCCCGACTTTGACCGCTTCCCCTGCCTGAAGCTCGCCTATGAAGCCATGAACGCAGGCGGAGCCGCGCCCTGCGTATTGAACGCCGCCAACGAAGCCGCCGTCGCCGCCTTTTTGGACGGACGGATTAAGTTTACCGACATTGCCAAAACCGTCGCCCACTGCCTCGCACAAGACTTTTCAGACGGCATAGGCGATATAGAAGGACTGTTGGCGCAAGATGCACGGACACGCGCACAGGCACAAGCATTTATCCGCACACTAAACTAATGCCGTCCGGACACACGGACAAAGGAAAGTCATTTGCACACCCTACTTGCTTTTATCGTTGCCATCCTGATTTTGGTCAGCCTGCACGAATTCGGACACTACATCGTCGCCAGATTGTGCGGCGTAAAAGTGCTGCGTTTTTCCATCGGCTTCGGCAAACCGTTTTTCACCCGAAAACGCGGCGGCACCGAATGGTGTTTCGCCCCTATTCCGCTGGGCGGCTACGTCAAAATGGTTGATACGCGCGAGGGCGAAGTGGCGCAGGCAGACCTGCCCTACGCTTTCGACAAACAGCATCCCGCCAAACGCATCGCCATCGTCGCCGCCGGCCCGCTGACCAACCTCGCACTGGCGGTTTTGCTGTACGGCTTGAGTTTTTCCTTCGGCGTAACCGAACTGCGCCCCTATGTCGGCACAGTCGAACCCGGCACCATTGCCGCCCGCGCCGGCTTCCAAAGCGGCGACAAAATACAGACCGTCAACGGCGTTGCCGTCCAAGACTGGGGCGGCGCGCAAACCGAAATCGTCCTCAACCTCGAAGCCGGCAAAGTCGCCGTCGCCGTTCAGACGGCATCGGGCGCGCAAACCGTCCGCACCATCGATGCCGCAGGCACGCCTGAAGCCGGTAAAATCGCAAAAAACCAAGGCTACATCGGACTGATGCCCTTTAAAATCACAACCGTTGTCGGCGGCGTGGAAAAAGGCAGCCCCGCCGAAAAAGCAGGCCTGAAACCGGGCGACAAACTGACTGCCGCCGACGGCAAACCCATCGCCTCGTGGCAAGAATGGGCAAACCTGACCCGCCAAAGCCCCGGCAAAAAAATCACCCTGACCTACGAACGCGCCGGACAAACCCATACCGCCGACATCCGCCCCGATACTGTCGAACAGCCCGACCACACCCTGATCGGGCGCGTCGGCCTCCGTCCGCAGCCGGACAGGGCGTGGGATGCGCAAATCCGCCGCAGCTACCGTCCGTCTGTTGTCCGCGCATTCGGCATGGGCTGGGAAAAAACCGTTTCCCACTCGTGGACAACCCTCAAATTTTTCGGCAAACTAATCAGCGGCAACGCCTCCGTCAGCCATATTTCCGGTCCACTGACCATTGCCGACATTGCCGGACAGTCCGCCAAACTCGGCTTGCAAAGTTATTTGGAATTTTTGGCACTGGTCAGCATCAGCCTCGGCGTGCTGAACCTGCTGCCCGTCCCCGTTTTGGACGGCGGCCACCTCGTGTTTTATACTGCCGAATGGATACGCGGCAAACCTTTGGGCGAACGCGTCCAAAACATCGGTTTGCGCTTCGGGCTTGCCCTCATGATGCTGATGATGGCGGTCGCCTTCTTCAACGACGTTACCCGGCTGCTCGGTTAGATTTTACGTTTCGGAATGCCGTCTGAAACCGCATTCCGCACCACTAAGGAACTTACGATGAAACTGAAACAGATTGCTTCCGCACTGATGATGTTGGGCATATCGCCTTTGGCATTTGCCGACTTCACCATCCAAGACATCCGCGTCGAAGGCTTGCAGCGTACCGAGCCGAGCACCGTATTCAACTACCTGCCCGTCAAAGTCGGCGACACCTACAACGACACACACGGCAGTGCCATCATCAAAAGCCTGTACGCCACCGGTTTCTTTGACGACGTACGCGTCGAAACTGCGGACGGGCAGCTCCTGCTGACCGTTATCGAACGCCCCACCATCGGCTCGCTCAACATCACCGGCGCCAAAATGCTGCAAAACGACGCCATCAAGAAAAACCTCGAATCGTTCGGGCTGGCGCAGTCGCAATACTTTAATCAGGCGACACTCAATCAGGCAGTCGCCGGACTGAAAGAAGAATACCTCGGACGCGGCAAACTCAATATCCAAATCACGCCCAAAGTAACCAAACTCGCCCGCAACCGCGTCGACATCGACATCACGATTGACGAGGGCAAATCCGCCAAAATCACCGACATCGAATTTGAAGGCAACCAAGTCTATTCCGACCGCAAACTGATGCGGCAGATGTCCCTGACCGAAGGCGGCATTTGGACATGGCTGACACGAAGCAACCAATTCAACGAGCAGAAATTTGCCCAAGACATGGAAAAAGTAACCGACTTCTACCAGAACAACGGCTATTTCGACTTCCGTATCCTCGATACCGACATCCAAACCAACGAAGACAAAACCAAGCAGACCATCAAAATCACCGTCCACGAAGGCGGACGTTTCCGCTGGGGCAAAGTGTCGATTGAAGGCGACACCAACGAAGTCCCCAAAGCCGAACTGGAAAAACTGCTGACCATGAAACCCGGCAAATGGTACGAACGTCAGCAGATGACCGCCGTTTTGGGTGAGATTCAGAACCGCATGGGCTCGGCAGGCTACGCATACAGCGAAATCAGCGTACAGCCGCTGCCGAACGCCGAAACCAAAACCGTCGATTTCGTCCTGCACATCGAACCGGGCCGGAAAATCTACGTCAACGAAATCCACATCACCGGCAACAACAAAACCCGCGACGAAGTCGTCCGCCGCGAATTGCGCCAAATGGAATCCGCGCCTTACGACACCTCCAAGCTGCAACGTTCCAAAGAGCGCGTCGAGCTGTTGGGCTACTTCGACAACGTACAGTTTGATGCTGTCCCGCTTGCCGGCACGCCCGACAAAGTCGATTTGAACATGAGCCTGACCGAACGCTCCACCGGCTCGCTCGACTTGAGCGCGGGCTGGGTGCAGGATACCGGTTTGGTGATGTCTGCCGGCGTATCGCAGGACAACCTCTTCGGCACGGGCAAATCCGCATCCGTGCGCGCCTCACGAAGCAAAACCACGCTTAACGGCTCGCTGTCGTTTACCGACCCGTACTTCACGGCAGACGGGGTCAGCCTGGGCTACGATATTTACGGAAAAGCCTTCGACCCACGCAAAGCATCGTCCAGCGTCAAACAATATAAAACCACCACCGTCGGCGGCGGCGTAAGGATGGGTATCCCCGTTACCGAATACGACCGCGTGAATTTCGGTTTGGCGGCAGAACACCTGACCGTTAACACCTACAACAAAGCACCCAAACGCTATGCCGACTTTATCAAGAAATACGGCAAAACCAACGGCACAGACGGCAGCTTCAAAGGCTGGCTGTACAAAGGTACGATCGGCTGGGGACGCAATAAAACCGACAATGCCCTGTGGCCGACGCGCGGCTACCTGACCGGCGTGAATGCCGAAATCGCCCTGCCCGGCAGCAAACTGCAATACTACTCCGCCACCCACAACCAAACCTGGTTCTTCCCCCTGAGCAAAACCTTCACTCTGATGCTCGGCGGCGAAGCCGGCTATGCCAACGGCTACGGCAAAACCAAAGAAATCCCCTTCTTTGAAAACTTCTACGGCGGCGGCCTGGGTTCGGTACGAGGTTACGAAAGCGGCACACTCGGTCCGAAAGTCTATGACGAATACGGCGACAAAATCAGCTACGGCGGCAACAAAAAAGCCAACGTTTCCGCCGAACTGCTCTTCCCGATGCCGGGTGCGAAAGACGCGCGCACCGTCCGCCTGAGCCTGTTTGCCGACGCAGGCAGCGTATGGGACGGCAAAACCTACGACGACAACAGCAGCAATTCCGCGACCGGCGGCACCGGCGCTGCCGGCACGTCCGGCGGCAGGGTTCAAAACGTTTACGGCGCCGGCAATACCCACAAATCGACCTTCGCCACCGAATTGCGCTATTCCGCCGGCGGCGCGGTTACCTGGCTCTCGCCTTTGGGCCCGATGAAATTCAGCTACGCCTACCCGCTGAAGAAAAAACCGGAAGACGAAATCCAACGCTTCCAATTCCAACTCGGCACGACGTTCTAATCCCGCAAATGCCGTCTGAAGCCCTTCAGACGGCATTTCGCGGCAACATCCGAAGGAGTTTTACCATGACCCGTTTTACCCGCGCGTTTGCCGCCGCCCTGATCGGTTTGTGCTGCACCGCAGGCGCGTACGCCGACACCTTCCAAAAAATCGGCTTTATCAACACCGAGCGCATCTACCTCGAATCCAAGCAGGCGCGCGACATTCAAAAAACGCTGGACGGCGAATTTTCCGCCCGACAGGACGAATTGCAAAAACTGCAACGCGAAGGCCTGGATTTGGAAAGGCAGCTTGCCGAAGGCAAACTCAAAGACGCAAAAAAGGCGCAAGCCGAAGAAAAATGGCGCGGGCTGGTCGCGGCGTTCCGCAAAAAACAGGCGCAGTTTGAAGAAGACTACAACCTCCGCCGCAACGAAGAGTTTGCCTCCCTCCAGCAAAACGCCAACCGCGTCATCGTCAAAATCGCCAAACAGGAAGGTTACGATGTCATTTTGCAGGACGTGATTTACGTCAACACCCAATACGACGTTACCGACAGCGTCATTAAAGAAATGAACGCCCGCTGACCCTTTCAGACGGCATACCGAACAGGAAAACCATGATTCCGGCCACCTACACCCTGTCCCAAATCACCGCGCGGCTCGGCGGCGAATGGCGCGGCGAGGACATTTCCGTTACCGCCGTGCGCCCGCTCGCAGACGCGCAGGCGGAACACATCAGCTTCCTCGCCAACCCAAAATACAAAGCCGAAGTCCACGACAGCAGCGCGGGCGCGGTCATCGTTTCCGCCAAAGCGGCAGACGGATTTGAAGGGCGCAACCTGATTGTCGCCGACGACCCCTATCTCTATTTCGCCAAAGTCGCCCGTCTGTTTTCACCCGTCGTCAAAGCGCGCGGCGGCATCCATCCGACCGCCGTCGTCGAACCGAGTGCCACCGTTCCCGCAAGCTGCGAAATCGGCGCGAACGCCTACATCGGCGCAAACACCGTACTCGGCGAAGGCTGCCGCATCTTGGCAAACGCCGTCGTCCAACACGATTGCAAACTGGGCGACGAAGTCGTCATGCACCCCAACGCCGTCGTTTATTACGGCTGTACACTGGGCAGACGCGTCGAAATCCACAGCGGCGCAGTCATCGGCGCGGACGGTTTCGGACTCGCCTTCGCTGGCGATTCGTGGTTCAAAATCCCGCAAACCGGCGCGGTAACACTGGGCGACGACGTGGAAATCGGCTCGAACACCAACATCGACCGCGGCGCGATGAGCGACACCACCGTCGGCAACGGCACCAAAATCGACAACCAAGTCCAAATCGGACACAACTGCAAAATCGGTTCGCACACCGTCATCGCCGCCAAAACCGGCATCTCAGGCAGCGTAACCATAGGCAGCTACTGCATCATCGGCGGCGGCGTCGGTACGGTCGGACACATCGAAATCGCCGACAAAACCACCATCGGCGGCGGCACGTCCGTCACCCACAGCATTACCGAAAGCGGCAAACACCTTGCCGGCATCTTCCCGATGTCCACCCATAAAGAATGGGCGCGCAACGCCGTTTACATCCACCGCTTAAGCGAAATGAACAAACGCCTCAAAACGCTGGAACAGCAGCTTTCAGACGGCAAAGACACGCAATAAATCCAAACCGACTTTATTCAAGGAATACGACAGACATGGACGTTCAACTCCCCATCGAAGCCAAAGACATCCAAAAACTCATCCCCCACCGCTACCCGTTTCTCCAGCTCGACCGCATCACCGCCTTCGAGCCGATGAAAACCCTAACCGCCATCAAAAACGTAACCATAAACGAACCCCAGTTCCAAGGCCACTT
>NZ_JAGTUI010000047.1:0-13423 GCF_018224585.1 Neisseria sp. Marseille-Q1983 | reverse complement strand
ATCCGACCCAGAGCTACACTGCATAAGGGATTTTCTATTGGTCTTTCAAAATGAAGTGGTCGTAGTGCTTATGACCGTCTTGCATCTCTCTGACAACAACTCCAACATTCAACATCTGGCCATCCAAATTTACGACAGTTTGATATTTATGTGCGGCCAAAATATCCGGTCGTTCTTTCCTGTCTTTGTACGATCCGATGTACTCCGCCTTCCGTAGTATGGCATCTAGCTTTGGTATTAACGCCAACTCTGCAGGATTGGTTTTTGCTGTCGCATGCTTAATCCCCTGCCAAGTAATTTGAATATCATGCCCGCTGCTTGCATTGCGGTAACTTTTGCCGACAAAGTTTTCCCGCGCGTACTGCATGGCGGCTTTGCGCAGTTCTTTGGTTTCGCTAAAGCTGCCCAGCCCGCTGCCGCTTATGCTGACAACGGCCTGCTTGGCGGCAGTTTCGCTTGTCTCTGCTTTGCCACTCCCACCGCTGCCGAACTGTCCGTTCTCCGCACGCGGATGCTTGGATTCGTCCCATTCGGCATCTTGGGCTGGTTCAGGCTTTGGGTCGGCGGGGGCTTCTCCTTCTTCCCCTTCGTCGTCATTCAGGCCGTCTGAAAAGCCGTCATCGGGCATTTCGGGCACATCTTCCACATCAATCCCGTTGTAGCCGCTGTCCGGTTCGCCCGCCAGCCGTCCGCGTACTTCCTCCGCAGATACCACACCCGCCTGAATGTAGGCCACGTCGCGGTCGGTGTCGGATTTGCGGATGGTGGAAAGCTCGGTTTCGCTCATCTGCTGCAAGGGCACAAAGTCGAACGTGATGTTGTCGTCCACTTTGCCGAACAGGTGCAGTTGCACCAGTTTGAGCAGCTTGTCCAACGGGTCGCGCAGCAGGTTTTCCTGCATGGCGCGGATGTGGTCGTAGTAAACGGCAATCTCGCCTTCTGTGCTGGCATTCAGGCCGCTGGGCGTGATGCCGAGCAGCTTCACCAGCGGCGTATGGCTGGGCGCGGCCATTTGCTCTTGGGATTGGGCAAGCAGCGCGTCCAAGCCGGACAGCGGGGTGTTGAACTGGAAAAACTCTTCTTCGTCTTTGCTCAACAGCATCAGGCCGCGATTGTCGCGCAAACGGTTGTACAGTTCGGCACGCAGCATGATGTTGGTGTCGCCGTCGTCGCTGCCGCTCAGTATCGCGCTCATGTCGGTTTTGATGCCGGACAAGGAGAAGCTGTGCAGCAGGTCGCTGACGGAATCCACGGTACGCAGCCAGCGTTCCACATAGGGCATCATAAGCTGGGTCATACTCACGCCGCCGAAGTTGTAGGCGGGCTTGAGCATATCCGGCACGGGGCGGGAAATCAGGGTAAACAGCCGGCTGGCGTGGATTTCCTGTGCCATCACATACCATGCCTTCGGCTTGTAGAAGTCGGGCAGGGTAGGGTCGATGGCGTTGTACGGCGCGGGGGTCGTCCACATCGGCTCGATGTTTACCAAGGCTTTCAGGCTGCCTTTGGCAATGGTTTTTTCGGTCAAAAGCAGCGGATTGGCGAGTTTGCCGTCGTGGTCTTTGATTTGCACCAGTATCTGGCCGCGCCCGAACAGGCCGTCTGTTTCAACGGCCTTGCGGAATACGTCGCGCACGTTCAGCCGCTCGTAGCATTCCTCAATCTGCCTGATGGCCTCGCTGTTGTCTTCTTCGCCTGCGGATTTGATTTCTATCCATTGGCGGGTCATTTCGTTGGCGGGGGTTTCGCTCACGCTGCGGTATTCGGAAATCTGTGCCAACTCGGCCAGGCGCGGATAGCCGATAAAGCCGGTGCCGAAAAAACAATCAGCCCCGAAGTTTCCCAAGGGGCTGCCGTCCATCGCTATGCCGTTCGGTTTTACGCCGTCCGGCAGTGCCGGGAAATCCAAGCTGTATGATGCAGGCTGCTTTTCAGGCAGCCTTTGCAGGGCGCGGCGCATGGCTTTGTCTGTGTGTTTTTTCTTTTTGCTCATAGTCCGCTCAATATCTTGGGGTTGATGTTCAGCCCGCCCTGTACGGGGGCGAATGCCATAACCAGCGCGTCGGCGCGGTTGGGACTGGGAATGCCGCGCTTTTTCATGTCTTTCTTGCTCTCCGCCTTCACGCGCCCGTTTTGGTCGTAATCCACCTGCGGACGGCTCAATTCGGCAGTCAGGTATTCCAATTCGTGCAGGCTGCTTGAAAGGCTGATAAGTTGGTCTTCGGGGTAACTGTCCCCGTGATGCACGGCGCGCCACGTCTTGTAGAAGCGGTCGCGCACCATCCACCAGGCCTGCGCCTTGATGTTGGCGAACATATCGCGGTTTTTCTTGTCGTCGGTGTATTTGGCATCAGGCTTGTACACCGCGCCGCCGGCATTGAAGCCGATTGTCTGCACCTTGCCGTTCTTGCGCCGGAACTGCGCCTTCACACCCGCGCCCACGCCGATGTTGTCGTACACGATGCGGTCGATGTCCTGCTCTTGGGCGTACAGGTACACCTTGTCGGCGGAATAAATCACATCCTGCCCGCGCCATTGCCGCATATCGGTGACGACCGAACCGTGCCGCAATACGGTGGCGTTGGCATCGTCGCCTTCGTCCGCCACGTCAAAACCGAGGATGCGACGGCCTGCGGCTGAGAAGCCCAGTTTCTCGTGCGCATCAATAGCGGCTTCAATCCAGCTTGGTTTGATAATCGCCAGTTCGCTATCAGCCACCGGCTCGCCCAGCCAGATATGACGGTAAAGGTCTTCGTCCCGCTCTTTGCATTCCAACATATCGGCCAAGAGCGGCGTATCGGCAAAATGCGGATTGATGTCGTAGTTGGCCTTTAAAACAATGCTGTCTTTTGGCGGGTGGACGATGAACCGCTGATAGGTGTCGTCCAAAATGTTTTTCGGGTTGAAGCTCACCCAGATTTCTGCGTTTTTGTCGCCACGGATGGACGGTATCAGCACATCCCATGAATTTTTCGTTACCGCTTCGGCTTCTTCCACCCAACACACGCCGACGCCCTGAATCGATTTGATTTTGGTTACGTTGTTCTTGATGCCATAAAACACGAACTTCGCGCCCGTGCCTTTATGGGTGATGGTGGATTTCAGAATATCGAACTCTTCCGTATAGCCCAGCCGTTCGATGGTCTCAATCAATAGCTGATACACCGAATCATCCAGCGAGCCTTGAAACTCACGGGCGCACAGAATGACCGTGCCGATGCGGCGCGACACTTCCACTGCCAATTCCGCCAAGAAATACGATTTCCCGCTGCCACGCCCGCCGTACAGCACCTTGTAACGCGCCTTGCGGATAAGCGGCTTGAAATATGGATTGGCCATAGGGTTACTTGAAAATATCTTCCAGCGAGCGGGTCTCTACCTTCACGCGCATATCGGTATCCAGTTCCAGCTTCTCGCCATACTTCTTCGGCGCGAGCTTGGCTGCTTTCCATTTGCGGGCGTCGATTTGCAGCTTGGCTTTCGCCACTTCACCTGATTCAGGAGCGACGAAATCGGCAATATCAATAATCTCGTCAGCAAAACCGTCCGCCTGTTCCTCGCGCGCACGCGCGTATTGCTCCTGAAAATCTTGATGCTCCACCAACCAGCGGTGCACCGTTCCGCCCGCCGGCATATCCGCAGATGCGCAAATCGCCCGTAAGCTCATGCCACGGGCGATCAGTTCGCAGATTTTATCTGCCGTTTCTTGATTGTATGTTGTCGGACGCCCGATGGGGCGTTTCTTACCGCTCATATCGAACCTCCGGAAAAAATCCCCGCACCAATCAGGCGCGGGGCTAGAACCACGACATTAGGAAACTGAGGCGCGACCCTCTATTGGATGGGAGCGTCCGCAATCCTCTCCCCTCAGCGTGAAACCACGCCCCTACAGCCTTTGCCGAACACCTTCAAACGGCAAACGCCCATAGAAACCCGAAACCGGCCAGAGAACCCTCCAACCCAAAATTTCAGACGGCCTGAAAACGCAAAAACCGCCCAATAAAGGCGGTTTACATAGCTATTTCCAAACTATAGCATAATTGTACCTAAAACCTCCGCTTTGTCAATAATGCGGCATGATTCGAACTCGTCTTGTAATTTCAATATGGCCGCCGTCTCTAATGCTGCTACCACCCTCTTTATTTTTTCACGCTGCCGGTACAAATAACCGTTTGATATGTCGTATTTGTCCATAATGGCGTTTTTTTTGGGAAGCCCCGTAAACAGGTTGGATAAAATCGCGTCGCATATCAGCAGGTTCACGCCCTTGTTCTGTTCTTCGATATAGGCGGTAATATCAACGATTCCGCTCAAATCGGCACTGTATTTGCACTCTACCGCCGCCAGCTCGTAGCGGTTCAGCACGCGCTCGATACGGCTGATAATCATCGCCGCGTTTGCGTGTGTTTCCGCCTGCGTCAAATTGCCGCCGCCGCGGCTCACGCCCTTATCCTCCACCCAGCGGCAAATTTGTGCGGTGTTGTTCAACGGCTCCATCCGTACGCCGCGTATTTTATAGACTTCGCGCAATGCCTCTTCAACGGTTCTATACATCAAAACTCCCAAACGATTCCAAACTCTATTGCCGCCCACGATTGCAGTTGGTTTTGATAATCTGTCATCTCAGCCGTATTAAGCGTTGTCGTGCTTATCGGCATTTTGACTTCCGTGCCGTCCGGCATGGATTTGACATCAAAGCCCAGCAACAGGCCTTTGCAATATTCGTGCCACGTTTCCGCACTGTATCGCCTGCCGCCCGCCCATGCTTTGTCTGCCAGTTCGCCGTAGATTTTCCATAATCGGCGGTTTTGTTCGACGCTTCGCTTAGATTTGCGCGGGCGGATTGTGATTTCAAGATTGCCATTCTCGAACCACCCGTTCAGGTTGTCCCAAATAGACCGCATGACTTCCTTTTTGTTTTCGGGCGTCAGTGTAAATTTCGCTTCGTTCACTTCAGTAATTAATCCTGAAACTTTTGGCAAACCAAATAACAAAAACCAATACTCCGATGACTATCCCAAGTAAAACCAAAAATATTGCTAAAATCCAACTCATTTCAAACGTCCTTTCACGCTGACAATCCCCAATTCTTCAAGGCGGCGTATCGTGCGAAATTGCGACCGGCGCATATAAAACTCTTTGTCTTCGCGGCTCAAATGCCCGCTTCTGCCGTCGATCACGTCGTGGCAGGAGCTACACCCAAAACCCGCGCTCAAGTCGTCGCTCTTCAATCCCATCCCGTGCGTTTCGCTGGGGAAGTGGCACAGCACGACCGTTTCAGGGTTGTAATTGCACACGCCTGCGATATTCAGCGTGCATTGTTCGCCTTTGGCCGCTTTGCGTATCGCGCTCATAACCAAACCTTGCCAAGGTAAGCAAGAATCATCAACGCCCACCAAGTCAGCAGAAAAGCTGCCAAATACAAGTACGGGTAATTTATTTTCAAAATGGTTTTGGCTTTATCTTTATCCTCATCCACCTTTCTGTATATGAGCGTAAGCCCATTATTCCCATAGGCTTTTATCAGATAGTACGCGAAGCAGATCATTTTGAAGGCGATATGCAAAAACACCAAAGCCGATACAAAAAACATTAATTCAAGCACTCTTCCAACTCCTCTATCTCCACCGCCAAACCGCCGCCTGCTACCGGTTCGCTGCCATATTCCGCGACAATGCGCCGCACCTGCCTGTCGTTGTGATAGGCAATGCCTTGAAGCGCGTCCAGCGTAACCTTCAGAGCGTTATCCAAATCGATGACGGTTTTGTTTGCGCTGCCGTCTTTGTTTGCTTTGGGAATCAGCCGCAGGCACACCGCCACACTGCCTTCAGACGGCATCACGCCCGCTTCTTGCGCGATACGGCGGACGACGGACTTATACGCCGTCGCTTCCGCGCTCCTGACTGCCCTGTTGCGCCAAATCCGCCAATAGCGGTTTGCCGATACCGGATAGGGCAGTTTCAGCCTTACCATGCGCCCAGCCTTTGCGGGGTATCACCCGTCCACAAGCTAAAACTTAGAATCGGGCAGGCTTCACGGGCGGCTTTGATGCTTTCAAAAAGATTGATAACTGCGCGGGCTTCTTCTTGCACCCTAATCGCTGCCGCCAGCGCGTCGGCGGCTTCCTCTGCCGCGCGTTTTTCCGCGCGCTTTCTGCGGATTTCCTTGTTTTGGCAGGTTTTGCACGTCGAGCAATAATAGTTTTTCCCATCCCTGCGCTTGGCGATGTTAAACCCCGCCGCCAACGGCTTGGTTTCGCCACAGGTCTTGCAGGTGCGCATTTCTTCCGCCATTTTGATTTTTCCTTTTGTTTTAGGTTTTTAGTATCCGAAGCCGCCGTCGAAGCCGTCTTCGTCGTCGCCGCGCTTGCGGCGCAAAACCGCATCGGCGGCTTCTACCAACAGCCATACCGCCAAAGTCGCCGCACCGCCGAACGACAGCGCGATGATGATTTTCAACAGGGTATCCATTGTTTTATTTCCTTTCGGGGTTTGGGGTGTTTTCAGACGGCATCGGGCTTTCAGACGGCATTTTCTTCAACAGGTCTTTGACGCAGGCAAGTGCCCAGCTGATATTGTCTTCCGTGCAATCTGTGGCGGCATACAAAATCGCGTTCATCGCGGCGTGGGTGTCCATGTCGAAGTCAGTAAGGCACAACTTTTCGTACATTTCGCAGTACTTTTTGTCTTTCAATTTCTTGAACTTCGGCGCATCGTCGCGCTGCCGCTCCAAGTACCAAATCGCCTTTTCCAAATCTTCGCAGCCGCCTTTCTCTTTGTGCCGCCAAATGTATTTGAAGGCGTTGCCGAGGTTGAAATTGAGGTACTGCGTAAACTCAATGCACTCATGGGCGTGTTGCCGGTAGTGGCTTGGATTGATGTTGTCGGTCATTTTTTTATTTCCTTCCGGTTGGATTTGAATCAGAGAGCGGCTCTCCAAATGTTTGCCGCCGCTTTCTCATTGCCGCTTCAGATGCCGTCTGAAACGCGCCGGTAACACATGGATTTGTCCGTGGGTAGTAGGTCGCTTTTTCCATCTCGTTCCGCGCTTCCGCGCTTTCGCGCATTTCGCAAAACCGCGCATCGGCGTGTCCAAGTTGGTTTTAAAATCCGCGTGTTTGCAGCGGAAGCAGGTTTCACGCATTTACCGGTCTCCTGCACTAGACACTGTACGGGTCATATTCATCACGTTTCGGGGCTTGCCAAGTCAAATCAGGCTCTTCCTCAAACTTCATAAATTGCCCTTTCCAGCCGCAAACCACCGTTCCCATTTCGCCGTCCCGGTTTTTAGCGATAATCAGCTCGGCAATACCCGGATTCTCGTTTCTGTCGTAGTAGCTTTCGCGGTGCGGCATAATGATGATGTTTGCGTCTTGCTCGACGCTGCCGCTGCCGCGTATGTCTGCCATTTTTGGGCGTTTATCAGCCTGTTTTGTATTCCACCTGTTCAACTGGGCCACCAAGACGACGGGGATATTCAGCTCTACCGCCAAGTTTTTCAGATGGCGCGATATATTCCCTAGCTCTGTCACTTCGTCCTTCCCTGCCCTTGGCATGATGTGCAGATGATCGACAACCAACAAATCCAAGCCGGTTGTGAGTTTTTTCTCTTTTGCCAAAAAGCAAAGCTCGTCAACGTTGAGCAGGTCGCAGTTCACGTCAAACTTCCAGTTATTCACTTGGCTGACGTAAATCGGCATATTGGCGTAATCGCTTTCCGTCAGATTGCCGGTTTTCAGGTTCTGCATAGGGATATTGCATTCCGCCGCCATGCCGCGCCTTGCCAGCTCTACCGCGCTCATTTCGTAGCTTTGGAAATGAACCGCCTTGCCTTGCTTCAGCGCGAATCGCGCAATGTTTTCCGCCAAAACCGTTTTACCCATAGACGGACGCGCTGCAATCACAATCAAGTTCCCATCAGGCAAGCCGCCGGTCATCTCGTCCAACTTCATCAAGCCGGTAGGCAATCCGAAACGCACACCGTCAAGCCTTTTGTCTAAATCGCCAATCAAATCTTCAACGGTTTCGGTAAAGCTCTTGGTTTCACGCTTTACTGCGTCTTTGCCGACTGCCGCCAATTCATCCGCCGCCTTAGACAGCTTTTCTGCGACCGTCCCGCCGTCTTTGGAAACCGCGATTTTTTCAATCGCTGCCGAAACCTTCAGCAAACCACGCTCGACAAACCTGTCGTTCACAATCTCAACGTACCGGCTGATATTCTTCGCGCTTGGGGTGTTTTGGTTCAGGTCTATCAGGTAAGCCAAGCCGCCCGTGTTTTCTGCCTCCCCTCTTGCTTCCAGCTTGTCGTTCAGCGTGATGATGTCGATAGGCTCATTAGCCGCCGCCATATCCAGCAACGCGCGGAAAATAATTCTGTGTTGCGCCTGGTAGAACTTTTCAGGGGTCAGGATTGCGCACCGCGTAATGGCCGTCGGTTCAATCAAGATGCCGCCCAAAATGTTCTGTTCCGCCTCCACGCTAGCCAGTGATTGGACGGCTTCCATTTCCTCGATTTGGTTCATGCTCTTCCCCTTGCTGCCTAGTTCGTTTTAGGCGGATGCCATTCAAGAATTTTGACGAAATTGCCCGCCTTGAAAATCCAATCGAAGTTGACCGCGAAGCCTGTTTGGTTCTCGCCCATCCAAAACGGATTCATCGCCACTTTCCGGAAGAAACCGGCAAACCAAGCCAAACCGGTTTCCTTGTCCCCAAACCTCACTTTGCCGTTTGGTGCCGCCGTTCCCAGCATCTCGCACCAGCGATTGACAATCGCCCGTTTGCGCGTGTCGTTCAGGACTTGAACACTTGGCAGGCGGCCGCCTAAAACTTCGTTGTACAGATCAGCGATTTCCTGAAGCGGCACACCGTCGGATTTTCGGCGGCGCGGAACATTCGCATTTTTCGGTTTTCCCGAAAGGCTGCCGTTGCCGTTGCTGTCGCTTTTGGTCTTCAGCGAAGTTGGTTCATCGCTTCCCCGCTCACACGTTTCCGCGTCAGCGGAAACAAACGCGTCAGCGTTCAAACCGCCTTTGCCGTTTTCGGCGTTTGGGGGTAAGGGGGTATATACTGCTAAATCTTCTGTTAAATCTTCTGTTCTTATAACGGCTGTTGATTCCTCACTCCCCGAATGTTGATTTTGAAGTTCGGGGCTGTTGATATTGCATTTCGGGGCTGTTGATTCCTCACTCCCCGAATGTTGCAACATCAAATCATCAAAAGCGTCTAAATTCAGTTTGTAGTAAATGCGGTGTTCAATTCGTTTTTCAGTCTCAATCAATACGCCGCGTTCTCTCAGCTTTGCCCGTGCCGTTCTTTGTTCCTGAACGGATAGCCCGGTTTCAATTTCAATTTCTTCCGCTGTTCGGTAAATGCCTAATTCATACTGCGTCTTATCGTTCCAGTAGAAGAAATGCCCGAATAATATTGCCGCATTTACACCGCCCAAAGGCTTTGCCAATTTCGGGTAATACGCGATTGGTCTGCCTGCCACTCTCAAACCTTCAGACGGCTTCATCATCAACCCCTCTCACTTCTTCGACCCACCTGTCCAACGCTTCCCGTGCCTTGCCCACGTCTTCTGCCTGCATATAAGCCAACACCAGCAAGCGGGCTTCGTGTATTCTTCGTTCCCGGCTCATGGTTCGATTCCTGACCTTGCGATTGAGTAATGGGCAACGGGATTTTTACAGTTGCCGACCTTGAATTTAGGCTTGTTGAAAACAAAGCCCCTGCTTTCCAAGTCGGTTATTCGTGCCGCAAGCTGCGTTATCTTCAGATTCTGATAAGCCTCAAGGGATGTGATGTATCCCTTGTTACGGATGTAATCGACAATTTGTTTGCATTGGGTCTTTTTATCGTTCATAATCTCAACTCCTTCAACGTGGCTAGAACAGCCACATTTCACCCGTCATCCCCGACGGGCTTTTTTATTTGGGTTGGTCGTCTGCTAATTCCGGCCAGATTAAATGCCAGTTATCAGGAAACATTTCTTTTCGTGTTACCCTTCCGTTTGTTGACTTTTCAATCAACGCCGCCGACTGAATTGGGACAGGCTTCAATCCTTTAGCAATCTGATGGATAAAAGACGGGGAAATCCCTGTTTTCCGTGCTAAATCAGACTGATTACCGCGTATTGCGCAATAATCTCTTAAATTCATTCCGACCTCTGTTAAATCAATTTAGCGTGAGTATAGCATAGCTAAATATAAAATAGTAGCATTGATAAATATAGCTATGCTTTATATTTATATTCATTTGACGGAGGGATGACATGAACCGAGTAGATAGAATTAAAAATCTGATAGCTGGCAGGTTTAACGGCAATCAAGCTGAGTTTTCTCGGGCAATCAACAAGGCGCCGGCACAAATAAACCAATGGCTTAATGGATACAGGAATATTGGGGACGGCGTAGCCGCACAAATTGAAACCGCGCTTGGATTGCCGCGCGGATGGATGGATGGAAAAGATGATCCGGGCCCCCCGACCATGCCGCTCATCAACCCAGACCTACCCCACGAAGTCAAAGACATCCACCGCCCGATGACGTGGAGCAGCAACGACCCGCTGCCCGACGATGATTATATTTTCGTCCCCTACCTCAAAGAGAGCTGCTTCAAAGGCGGGGCAGGCGCGTTTGAGATTCCCGATTACAACGGCTACCGCCTGCCGTTCGGCAAATCCACGCTCAAACGCAAAGGCATCAATCCCGACAACGTGTTTTGCTGCACCCTGACCGGCGACAGCATGGAGGAAAAAATCGCAGAAGACGCGGCAATCGCCGTAGATACGGGCGAAACCACTATACGGGACGGTAAAATATATGCTTTCGCGCAAGACGGGATGTTCCGCGTGAAGTACCTGATACGGCAGCCCGGCAACAGCGTGCTGATACGCAGCCACAACAGCGGCTTCTATCCCGACGAAACCGCCCCTTTAGACAGCCTGACCGTTATCGGCAGGGTATTTTGGTGGAGCGTGCTGGATTGACAAATTCCTCCCGGGAAATATCAAAAAGTCAGATTTATAGATTTACACAAAGTGTAAATTTCATAGGATAAAGAAAAGAAATGTTGCAGATACAGACAATAATGGATCGTGCGGAGCAAGGTATTACCTCGCCGTTCATCTGTATGGCGGAGAATGGTCTGGAATATTTCGTTAAAGGGCTGCACGCCACCCGTGCAAGCCAAATAAACGAATGGATAGGCGGAAACATGGCGCAGGCTTTAGGCTTGCCCGTTGCTCCGTTTGAGCTGTTGGAAGTCGGAGAAGAGCTGTACGAAGAATTGCCCGCAAAGATGAAAGAAATCGGCAAAGGCATCTGTTTCGGCTCACTGGCACAAAAAGGCTGTGCGTTACTGGAGCCTGCGGACATCCCGCGAATCGATACAGTCATGCAGCGGCAAATCGCCGCTTTCGATTGGTTTGTCCGTAATGAAGACAGAACAGTCGGCAACCCTAACCTTTTGTATAGAAATTGCAACAATTCCTTGATTGTTATTGATCATAACTGCGCCTTCGACACCGGCTTCAATCCAAATAACTTTCTGCAAAATCATATTTTCTCATCGGCATTTAGACAGATTTTGGAAGACTGGGTGCTTCGGGAAGAGATGGAATTATGGCTGAAAAGCGCATTGCCCGCCTACAGAAAAGCGTGGGATAATCTGCCGCCGGAGTGGGCATGGGCAAACGAAGAGTGCGACCTGCCCGCCGCCTATAACCGCAGCCACACCGACGAGACTGTCCGACGCATCGATAACGGAACACTTTGGAGTATCTCATGAACCAATATGCTATGCGTTTTGCCGTCATACGGTTTATGCCCTATGTCCAAACGCGCGAATTTGCCAACATCGGCATCATCATAACCCATCCCAAAAGCGGCTACTTCGACTTTAAAATCGAACAGCGTTACAGCAGATTGAGCCGTTTTTTCCGCCACTTCGATTCGTCCGTCTATAAAGCGGCGACCCGTGCCTTTGCAGAAGAATTACAGCGGATTGGGAAATTGGCGGCATACTCCACGCCCGATCAGATACGCGCCATGCTCGACCATTTGACCCGCCCGAGGGAAGCCCTGATTATGGCTGCCCAACCGGGTGTAACTGTTGCCGCCGACAGGGAGCAGGAACTGAACCGTCTGTTTGATTATTATGTCGCCCACAGCTTCGCCAAAAACCAACCCGAAGCAGAACTTACCCGACAAATACAGGCAATGTTAAAGCCGCTTCAGACGGCATACCCCTTCAAAGAAAGCACAATTGGCGATCCGTCAGGCTTTCACGCCTCCATCCCCTTGGTGCAAAAGGCGGAAAACGGCGAAATACGGAAAATCATCAAGCCTATATATTTCGGACAGAAAGACCCTGCCGACATCTATTACAAGTCTGATAAGTGGATTGCCAGCATAAAACGGTTGCGGCGCGGCGGATACATCGACCGCTCTGAAATATTGTTTGCCTACGAACCGCCGGAGCGTCCCGACAAGGCACAAGAAAAGGCATTGCTTGACGTATTGGGCGACCTGAAGGAACAGAGCATACAGCTTGCCGATAACCGAAACGACGGCAAAATCATCAGAAACTTTGCCTGCGGCTAACAGCCCTCAAGACCGCCCGCATTATGCGGGCTTTTTCACGCCCTGCCGAACCTGAAAACAACACAAAACTGACAAAGCCGCCTTAATAGGCGGTTTTTTGTGCCTGCGAAATCTCAAAAATAAATTCTTTTAATAATCAAAAATATAGCAAAGTATAGCAAAATAAGTATAGCTTTGCTATTGATTTATTATTTAGCTTTGCTATACTACACCCATCGAAACAAACAACCCTTTAGAAAACAAACCGCCCGAAAGCTATATCTGCCAAGACGGGGATAGCACAAAGCGATGAAGTATAGCACTTCAAAGTGGGGCAACGGCACGGCGAAACAGTGAATGCTACGGGCGGTTTTCTCAAACGGAAAGGATGAAGTAAATGGGCATTATCGGTTACAGCAGCCCCGATTGGGGAATGGAAAGATATTACGCACAAGAAAACATGAAGCAGCTTTTGGACGATTGGAAAGAGGAAAACCGAAGCCTGCACGAATCTGAGTTGCTTGAGATTGCTAAGAAATCGGCACGAGAATTTATAAGAGATGCGGATGGAGAATCTTACGCCCAAGAAGATTGGGAAACCTATCTCTCAGAAGATGCCCGTAGTGTCGATAAGGATACCGAGGAAGCGATGAATTACGCCATAGACGAGCGGGAATGGTTCACGCTGGCGGAATATATAGACAGTTTGGCTAATGCCTGATAGCAGCCGCGCCGTCAGTCGGAGAGTGGGCGCGGCGGCGGTTTTTCAAAATTTTAGCCGCAGATAACCCCGACAGCGTGCGGTTTGTACACATCCTTTACAGACGCGGCACGCAATTTGAA
>NZ_JAGTUI010000046.1:0-14542 GCF_018224585.1 Neisseria sp. Marseille-Q1983 | reverse complement strand
TTTTGGTTTCTTTGCCGAAGCGGCGGGTATAAACCAATAAGGCATCCAAACCAAAGAGCCTGCCGGCGGCGGTGATGCTGCTGAATTTTTGGCTGTTTTTGCCGACGCTGCCGCCCTTTATCCCCAAATGGTAGGGCTTGTCTTCGGAAACATAATCGCTTGCGGATTTGGTTTGGTAATTGACTGCGCCGCCCAATGCGCCGCTGCCGGATTTGAGCGAGTCCGCGCCTTTGGTGATGGTTACTTCGGAGAAGTTTTCCGGCTCGGAAGTGTTGCGGTTGGCGTTGAAGTTGCCGTACGCGCCGAACAATTCTTGGAAGGCTTCGGAAGAGCGGCTTTCCGCCTGCGCCAGCCCGTCAACGTTGATGGCGACGCGGTCTTTATCGACACCGCGTATGGTAAAGCCGTTGGAGCCCGCCCTGCCGCCTTCGACGACGGAAATGCCGGGGTCGTAGCGCACCAGGTCGTGTTCGTCGTTGACCAAGAGCTTGTCTAAGGTTTTGCGGCGGATTTTTTCTTCGCCGAGTTTTTGGGTTTTGTGCGTGCCGGTAACGGTGATTTCGTTCAGCGTTCGGGCGGACTGCGGCGCGGGGTCTGCCGCAAAGGCGGGAAACGCTTGGGCGATGGCGGCGGCAGCCAATACGGGCTTGAAGGGGATGTGCATAAGAAAACCTTTTTAAAAGCGGATGGATTATTATTTTTTGAGATGGTTGGTATCTTGAGTGGTGTCATCAAGTTTTTTTTCATAACTCACGCCGCCGAATACGGTATCGAGGGAGCGGTCGCCGTCAAAGGTGATTTTGCCGCCTATGCTGGTTTCTGTGTTGCCCCAGCCGCCGTCGAATTTGCCAAAAAACTTGCCTTCCAAGTTGCCGGTTTTGCCGCCGGACGTGGCATCGCCGGAAAAGGATAATCCGTTAATCGCTGCTTCTTTAATTTCTACACTCGGCCCGTAATCGCTGTTGCCGATGATTTCGCCTGCCAGTTTGTTGCTGTTGAAATTGGCGGTGATAAAGGAAAGGATGGGGGTGTTGGTAGGACTGAACGTATAACCACTGTTTTTCGGCGGCGTATAAGAGGAAGTAACAAATTGCCCGTTTTTGACGCGGATGCCCCAAACCTGATAAGTGATTTTGCCCTTGCCTTGGGTTTCGGGTGTGTAGGTGCCCCATGCAGGCGGCGGCGTTTTGCCGACGGGGAAGCCGCCGGCGAAGAGGTCGATTTCGCCGTTGGGGCCTATCCACGCCCCGAATTTCATATAATCCTGCTTGGTGATTTCCGCTTGGTCGGTAGCCCCGGAGTCGCTGCAACAGATAAAGATGCGGCTGCCATCGGCAAGCCGCTGCCCGGCGTGGCGGTCGGGAATTTTGAAATCGGGGGAGGAGTAGCTGGGAGTTATGGGGTCGGCGTAGGATGAAAGGGCGTATTGCGCGCCGCCGGGTGTTTTGAAGATGAATGATTTTTCTTGTGATTCAACACCGAAATAGTTTTTTGTAACCGCCCGCTCTTGAATGGAAATGCCGGATGTGCTTCCGGTGTCGGCGGTGTTGATGTTTTCGATATTGTTGCTATCGCTTGATAACGTTACCTCGCCGGCGGGCAGCGGCGTGGCGGTGGGAATGGAGAAGGGGACGTGCGGTTCGGCTACCCCCCCCCCGGCACAGGCGGCAAGGGCGGCGGCAAGCGGCAGTAAGGACAGGGCTTTGTATTTCATCGCATACTCAATCTTGATGATGTGTTAATAATAGTTTTGATTATCAGTTTAAATGTTATATGATGTCAACTGTTTTGTGGACTGGTGCAAAAGCTAGTAAATGTGAAATCCGCCCTTTGAAAATCGGGCGGCGGTTTTTTGCCTGCCCGCTTTCAGACGGCAAAGCCGGTTTTCACGGGTTTCTGCCTGTTTTTCGGATGGTTTGACGTGCTTCGGCGGCGTGTTTGCCGGAAAGGTAAATGACAGGGTATGTTGTATTTCAGATACGGCTTTTTGGTTGTTTGGTGTGCGGCAGGTGTTTCTGCCGCCTATGGGGCGGATGCGCCCGCGATTTTGGATGACAAGGCATTGTTGCAGGTGCAGCGGTCGGTGTCGGATAAGTGGGCGGAATCGGATTGGAAAGTTGAAAATGATGCCCCGCGCGTGATTGACGGGGATTTTTTGTTGGCGCATCCGAAAATGTTGGAACATAGTTTGCGCGACGCGCTCAACGGCAATCAGGCGGATTTGATCGCTTCGTTGGCGGATTTGTATGCCAAGCTGCCGGATTATGACGCGGTTTTGTACGGCAGGGCGCGGGCTTTGCTGGCGAAATTGGCGGGAAGGCCGGCGGAGGCGGTGGCGCGGTATCGGGAACTGCACGGGGAAAATACGGCAGACGAGCGGATTTTGCTGGATTTGGCGGCGGCGGAGTTTGACGATTTCCGGCTGAAGTCGGCAGAAAGGCATTTTGCGGAGGCGGCAAAATTGGATTTGCCGGCGCCGGTTTTGGAAAATGTGGGGCGTTTCCGGAAAAAAACGGAGGGGCTGACGGGCTGGCGTTTTTCGGGCGGCATCAGCCCGGCGGTCAATAGAAATGCCAATAATGCCGCGCCGCAGTATTGCCGGCAAAACGGAGGCCGGCAGATATGCAGTGTCAGCCGGGCGGAGCGGGCGGCAGGGTTGAATTATGAAATCGAGGCGGAAAAACTGACGGCGTTGGCAGATAATCATTATTTGTTGTTCCGTTCCAATATCGGCGGCACGAGCTATTATTTCAGTAAAAAATCAGCTTATGACGACGGGTTCGGCAGGGCGTATTTGGGTTGGCAGTATAAAAATGCGCGGCAGACGGCGGGGATTTTGCCGTTTTATCAGGTGCAGTTGTCGGGCAGCGACGGCTTTGATGCGAAAACAAAACGGGTAAACAACCGCCGCCTGCCGCCGTATATGCTGGCGCACGGAGTCGGCGTGCAGCTGTCCCATACTTACCGCCCAAACCCGGGATGGCAATTTTCGGTCGCGCTGGAACATTACCGCCAACGCTACCGCGAACAGGATAGGGCGGAATACAATAACGGCAGGCAGGACGGGTTTTATGTTTCGTCGGCAAAACGTTTGGGCGAATCGGCAACTGTGTTCGGCGGCTGGCAGTTTGTGCGGTTTGTGCCGAAACGCGAAACGGTGGGCGGCGCGGTCAATAATGCCGCCTACCGGCGCAACGGTGTTTATGCCGGTTGGGCGCAGGAGTGGCGGCAGTTGGGCGGTTTGAACAGTCGGGTTTCCGCGTCTTATGCCCGCCGCAACTATAAGGGCATTGCGGCTTTCTCGACAGAGGCGCAACGCAACCGCGAATGGAATGTCTCGCTGGCTTTGAGCCACGACAAGTTGTCGTACAAAGGTATCGTGCCGGCGTTGAATTATCGTTTCGGCAGGACGGAAAGTAATGTGCCGTATGCGAAACGCCGCAACAGCGAGGTGTTTGTGTCGGCGGATTGGCGGTTTTAAATGGTGGGATAATGCCGTCCGAACTTTGCGGCAGCAGGTTCGGACGGCATTTTTGCGCGTTCAGGCAAGGGCGGCGGCAAATACGCCGCGCAGGGCGTTGGAGAGGCGGATTTCTTCGGCTTCTTGCAGTGTTTTTTGTGTGATGTGTGTTTCGATCACTTGATTTGTGTGCAAATATTTTTGCGGTTCGTCCAACACGGCTTGGCGCATTATGCCGTTTAAAATGTCTAAATCTAAAGAGGGCGTAAGCCATTGTCCGCGATGTTTGACGAACACGTTGCTTCTGCCGCCTTCGAGCAGGATGCCGTCCGAGTTGAAAAACAGGCTGTCGAACGCGCCTTGTGTTTCGGCGGTTTGCCACGCTTGGTCGAAGAGGGCGCGGTGTGTGGTTTTGAAGCGGCGCAGGTAGTTTTGTGCGGGCAGGACGGCGGGCGAAATGATGACGCGTTGTTTGTCAGCCAAATGGTTTAAAACGGCGCGGGACAGGCTGATGCCGTCTGAAGCGAGCAGGGCTTTGACGCGGAACACGCCGTCGGGCAAGTCGGCAATGTATTGTTTGATTTGATTTTCGCAGCCGTCGGGCAGGGGCAGGTTGAGGGCTTGGGCGGCGGCTTTCAGACGGCATAGGTGGCGGTTGAGCAGGGCGCATTGTCTGTTTTCCACGCGCAGGGTTTCAAAAATGCCGAAATCGGGGCGCAATTCGTTGAGGAAACGGGCTTTCCAGCCGCATTCGCGATATTCGGCGGCGGGGTCGCTGTCGATGACGATGCCGGAACCCACGCCGTATATGCCTTGATAGATGCCGTCTGAAAGCGGTGTGAGCGACAGGGTGCGGATGACGACGTTGAACGTGCCTTCAAACCCCAAGCCGCCGGAACACGGGTTCAAATAGCCGATGCTGCCCGTATAAAGCCCGCGCGGTTCGGTTTCGAGCGATTCGATAATCTGCATACTCATTTTTTTGGGCGCACCAGTGATGCTGCCGCAGGGAAAGGCGGCGCGGAGGATGTCGGCGGCGGTAATGTGCGGCAGGGCTTGGGCTTGGATGGTGCTGGTCATCTGCCAGACGCTGCCGAAACGCGATACTTTAAACGGCTCTGGCACGCATACTTTGCCGGTTCGGGCGATTTTGCCGAGGTCGTTGCGCAGCAAATCGACAATCATCACGTTTTCGGCGCGGTTTTTCGGGTCGTTTTGCAACTCGGCGGCGCGGCGTTCGTCTTGCCCGTCGTCCAAAATCGGCGCGGTGCCTTTCATCGGCTCGGTGGCGACGATGCCGTCTGAAGCGATTTTGAGGAAGAGTTCGGGCGAAAAACACAGCGTCCACGCGGATTGCCCTTGTGCATCGGGCAGGTGGGACAAGACGGCATAGGGGACGGGTTGGCGCAGGCGGCGGTAGAGGCTGACGGGATTGCCGTAGGCTTGCAGGTGCAGGCGGGTGGTGTAGTTGATTTGATAGGTGTCGCCGCGCCGGATGGCTTTGTGGATTTGGCGGATGCGGTCGAGGTATTCGGTTTCGGATACGGAGGATTGCGGCGTGGAAATACCGGCGGGGATGCCGTCTGAATTTTGGGCAAGCCAGCTTTCGGCATCGGTGTCGACGCAGTCGGCAAACCAGTGCAGGGCAAGATTGCCGCCGCGTTCGGATTCAACCCCCATCAGCGGCAAACCGAATCCGTAGTCTGCAAACAACACCGAATGCAACCCTTTTTGCCAGCCCTTTTGCAGCACGCCGTCCAAAGCATCGAGTTCTTCAGGACGGAAAAAACGGCTTTCTATATGATTTTGGTAGCGTTTTGCGCGGCCGCTTACGGCATCGTCAAACAGGGCGAAATAAGGCATAGCAATCCGGGGCAAATGTTTTGATTATACGCCCTTTTTACACATATTTTCAGACGATGCGGCAAATATCGGCAAAATGTAATTTTATGTAGAGAAAGCGGGGGCGAAGGTGTAAAATTGTGAAAACAGATTTTCATTTCCAACCTGAACACAACCAAGGAGGCCTTTATGGCAGACCACCAGCTGCAACCGTTTGAAAACGTAGAATTGGGCGAAAAGCAAGACCAGCTCCAAGTATTTGAAAAAGCTGTTTTGGAACATGAAGGCAAAGGTTCTGCCGAAGATTCCGGCACGGCCCCGCTGCCCGAAAACTACCCCTACCGCAAACGTATGCGCCGCGCCGCCTACGAAGCCGAAAAAGCCAAACTGCAAATCGAGTTGCTGAAAGTGCAAAGCTGGGTCAAAGACTCCGGTCAGCGCATCGTCAGCCTGTTTGAAGGCCGCGACGCGGCAGGCAAGGGCGGCACCATCAAACGCTTTATGGAACATTTAAACCCGCGCGGCGCGCGCGTCGTCGCTTTGGAAAAACCGACTGATACCGAACGCGGACAATGGTATTTCCAACGCTACATCCAAAACCTGCCGACTGCGGGCGAAATGGTATTCTTCGACCGTTCGTGGTACAACCGCGCCGGCGTGGAACGCGTGATGGGCTTTTGCGAACCCAACGAATATATGCTCTTTATGCGCCAAACCCCTGAATTGGAGCGTATGCTCGTTGCCAGTGGCATCCATCTGTTTAAATTCTGGTTCTCCGTATCCCGTGAAGAACAACTGCGCCGCTTCATCTCCCGCCGCGACGACCCCCTGAAACACTGGAAACTCTCCCCCGTGGACATCCAGTCGCTTGACCGCTGGGACGACTACACCGAAGCCAAAAACGCGATGTTCTTCCATACCCATACCGGCGACGCGCCTTGGGTCATCATCCGTTCCGACGACAAAAAACGCGCCCGTTTGAACTGTATCCGCTACTTCCTGCACCAGTTGGACTATCCGGGCAAAGACGTGAAAGCCATCGGCAAAGTGGACGAAAAAATCGTTCTTGTTCCCGATACGCGCTACAAAGACAAAAACATCGACCTCGGTCATGACTGATTGCCGATGAAGCAATAAAAATGCCGTCTGAACCTGAAAACGGGTTCAGACGGCATTTTCTATCGGGGTTTTAAAGCGGCATTAAATGTCAGTTTCCAGATAAACGACTTGGGTTTGCAGATATTCTTCCAAACCGTGTTTGCCGTCCGCGCCGCCGATGCCGGATTTTTTCCAACCGGCGTGGAAGCCCTGCATCGCTTCAAAGTTTTCGCGGTTGATGTAGGTTTCGCCGAATTGCAGGCGGCGGGTAACGTAGAAGGCTTCGTTTAAATTAGTCGTATAAACAGAACTGGTCAGACCAAACTCGCAATCGTTAGCCAGTGCGATGACTTGGTCGAGCGTGTCGAAAGCGGAAACGGGTAGGACGGGGCCGAAGGTTTCTTCTTTCATAATGTCCATACTGTTGTCGGTGTCGGTCAGCAGGGTCGGCTCGAAGAAATAACCGCGCCCTTCGGCGCGTTTGCCGCCGCAAACCAGTTTCGCGCCTTGCTTGACTGCCCGTTCCACTTTTTCGGCAACGGCTTTGACGGCGCGCTCTTCAATCAGCGGGCCCATTTCCAGCGCGCCTGCTTCGGCTTCGGCAGGGTTGCCGTAGCGCACGCCTTTCATCGCGGCGGTCATTTTTTCGATAAACGCGTCTTTCAGGCTGCTGTGGACATAGACGCGCTCGGCGCAGTTGCAGATTTGACCGGTGTTGCCGACGCGCGAAGCCAAGATGGATTTCACCGCCAAATCCAAATCTGCGTCTTTCAACACGATGGCGGGGGCTTTGCCGCCGAGTTCCAGCGAAACTTTGGTGATGTTGGCGGAAGCGGCTTCCATCACTTGGCGGCCCGCTTCGACGGAACCGGTCAGGCTGACCATATCGACTTGCGGATGGGCGGACAAGGCATTGCCGATTTCCGCGCCGGGGCCGTTCACTACGTTGAACACGCCTGCGGGCAGTCCCACCGCATCGACGATTTCGGCGAAGATATGGCAGTTGATCGGGGTTACGCTGCTGGGTTTGACGACGATGGTGTTGCCCGTTACCAAAGCGGGGCCCATTTTGCGGGCAATCAGGAAGAAGGGGAAGTTCCACGGCAAAATGCCGGCAATCACGCCCAGCGGACGTTTGAACAATAAAATATTTTCACGCGGGCGGTCGCTTTGGATGATTTCGCCTTCGTAACGGCGTGCCCATTCGGCCTGGTAATCGAGATAATCGGCGGTGAACATCACTTCCACGCGCGCCAAGTCTTTGGTTTTGCCGCCTTCGGCAACGATGGTGTCGGTCAGCTCGTCGGCGCGTTCGCGTATGCCTTGGGCGATTTTGCGCAAATACGCGCCGCGTTCGACCGCAGGCAGCCGCTCCCATGCCGGTTGCGCCGCACGCGCCGCCGCGACGGCACGGTCAACGTCCGCCCTGCCGCCTTTGGGTTCGCGGGCGATGGCCTCTTCGGTGGACGGGTTCAATACGTCGCGCCATTCGCCGTTGAAATCGTTTTCAAAGCGTCCGTTGATGTACATTGCCAATTGTTTCATTTCGGGTTCTCCGGTTTTGTAGTTAGATGTAGTTTTAGTTTATTCCCAAATAAATTACCGTACAAGTTTCTTTACACGCGGATTTCGGGTTTGAAATCAAATGCGGCTTACCGGTTTTCTTTTTTGGTTTCCGCAGGCGTGCTGCCGAAATATTGCCTGAACGCCTGAGTAAAGCTGGAAACGTGGCGGTAGCCGCATAAATACGCGGTTTCGCCTACGCTTTTGCCCCCGTTTTGCAACAGGTAGAGCGCGTGCTGCATTTGTTTGTGGTGCAGCCACTCGCTTGCGGTAATGCCGAAATGGTCGCGCATACGGCGTTGCAGCGTCCTTTCGCTGATGTTCAGCGCGTCTGTCAGCCGGTTGACTTGGTGTGCGCCGCCGACAAACGCGGCATTCAGGGTGCGGCTGAAGTCTTCAGACGGCATAGCGTCTGCTTCCGCCGTTTGCCCCGCCGCCGGCCCGATGCCGTCTGAAACCGTGTCCCACAAGTCCGACAGCAGCCGCAAAACGTCCGCCTCGCGGCGCAATGTTTCGCCCAAATGCCCCCTTGGGGCAGCTTGCAGGCAAGATGCCGCCAAGCCGCGCAGGTTTGGGGACAAATCCCATATCCTGACCGGTTCGCGGTAAAGCAGGGGTGCGAAACGCGCGTATTCCGGACGCAGCAGCCATTGTTCCATACCTTTAATGGTCATTTTGACCGTTTTGCCGCCTCGGTAAAGATAGCGGCTGAACAGGACTTCTTCCCCGACAGCAATTAGGACAATCTTGCCGCCGTCCGCATCGATTTGGAAGCGGCAGCGGTTGATGCCGAAGTCCAAACTGCCTTCCAGCAAGAGCACGAACGACACATAAGGTTCGGCGAGGCGGCTGCTGCAAAAATCACACCGTGCCGTTACTGTGCCGCCGTGGATGGAAATGCCGTTGGACAAAGTATCGAAACGGTAGCTGCCTTCGACATAATCTCCACCCCCGCTGTTAACCAGGTTGACGAATTGGCTGCTGTTCAAATATTCTTCTGCCATGGTTATTTCTTGAGAAAAATTATCATTTAAAAGATAACATTTTTCACTTCGGTAAACAATCCGCTGCCGGGGCACGGCATTTTCACAACACTTGCCGGCCGGATGCCGTCTGAAAATTGCCCGTCTTCCCGATAAGCCTTAAAATACACGCCGTCAAACCTACCGTCCGCCCGTACATGAGCCCATCCCCCTTTATCGAAATGAAAGACGTTGCCTTCGCGTATGGCGACCGCCCGATTCTGAACGACATCAATTTCAGCATTCCGCAAGGCAATTTTGCTGCCGTAATGGGCGGTTCGGGCAGCGGCAAAACCACGCTGATGAGGCTGATTACGGGTCAGATTCGTCCGCAGTCGGGCAAAGTTCTGATAGAAGGGCGCGATTTGGCGGGCTTTTCGGCTGACGAACTTTACGAACACCGCCGCCGTATGGGCGTATTGTTCCAACACGGCGCGCTGTTTACCGATTTGTCTGTATTCGACAATATCGCTTTCCCGATGCGCGAACTGACGCGCCTGCCGGAAGCGGTGATTCGAGATTTGGTTTTGTTGAAACTGAACGCGGTCGGTCTGCGCGGCGTGGAAAACCTGATGCCGTCCGAGTTGTCCGGCGGGATGTCGCGCCGCGTCGCGCTTGCCCGCACGATTGCACTCGACCCTGAAATCATGTTGTACGACGAGCCGTTTACCGGCCTCGATCCGATTTCCTTGGGCGTGATTGCCCACTTGATCAGCCGCGTCAACAAGGCTTTGCGTTCGACCAGCGTTATGGTCACGCACGACATTGAAAAATCTTTGGAAATCGTCGATCAGGTGATTTTCTTGGCGCACGGCGAAATTATGTTCTCCGGCTCGCCGCAGGAAATGCGCGAACTGGATTCGCCTTGGGTGCGCCAGTTTGTCGGCGGGCTGGCAGACGGCCCCGTAGCATACCGCTATCCGGCGCAAACGTCGTTGCAGCAGGATCTGTTGGGATAAATGAGTTGATGCCGTCTGAAACCGTTGAACCTTACATATAGAAATTTATGAATTTTATCCGTTCCGTCGGGGCGAAAACCCTTGGCCTTATTCAATCCCTCGGCAGTATTACGCTGTTTCTGCTGAACATTCTGGCGAAGTCCGGTACGGCTTTCGTCCGTCCGCGCCTGAGCGTGCGCCAAGTGTATTTCGCCGGCGTGCTGTCGGTGCTGATTGTTGCCGTTTCGGGGCTGTTCGTCGGTATGGTTTTGGGTTTGCAGGGTTATACGCAGTTGTCGAAATTCAAATCCGCCGATATTTTGGGCTATATGGTTGCGGCTTCGCTGTTGCGCGAGCTGGGTCCGGTGTTGGCGGCGATTCTGTTTGCCAGCAGCGCGGGCGGTGCGATGACCAGCGAAATCGGTCTGATGAAAACGACCGAACAGCTCGAAGCGATGAACGTGATGGCGGTCAACCCCGTCGCCCGCGTGGTTGCGCCGCGCTTTTGGGCAGGCGTGTTTTCCATGCCGCTTTTGGCTTCGATTTTCAACGTGGCGGGCATTTTCGGCGCGTATCTGGTCGGAGTGAGCTGGCTGGGCTTGGACAGCGGCATTTTCTGGTCGCAAATGCAGAACAACATCACGATACATTACGATGTAATCAACGGTCTGATCAAATCCGCCGCGTTCGGCGTGGCGGTAACGCTGATTGCCGTGCATCAGGGCTTCCATTGCGTCCCGACTTCGGAAGGCATTTTGCGCGCCAGCACGCGCACGGTGGTTTCGTCCGCCCTGACGATTTTGGCGGTCGATTTTATATTGACCGCGTGGATGTTTACAGATTGACGGGCCGTCTGAAGACGAAACGCGGAACATCGGATATTCAAGGAACTTTAATGAAAAAGAACATATTGGAATTTTGGGTCGGACTGTTCGTCCTGATCGGCGCGGCGGCGGTTGCCTTTCTCGCTTTCCGCGTGGCGGGCGGCGCGGCGTTCGGCGGTTCGGACAAAACTTACGCCGTTTATGCCGATTTCGGCGACATCGGCGGTTTGAAGGTCAATGCCCCCGTCAAATCCGCAGGCGTATTGGTCGGGCGCGTCGGCGCTATCGGGCTTGACCCGAAATCCTATCAGGCGAGGGTGCGCCTCGATTTGGACGGCAAGTATCAGTTCAGCAGCGACGTTTCCGCGCAAATCCTGACTTCGGGACTTTTGGGCGAGCAGTACATCGGGCTGCAGCAGGGCGGCGACACGGAAAACCTTGCCGCAGGCGACACCATCTCCGTAACCAGTTCTGCAATGGTTCTGGAAAACCTGATCGGCAAATTCATGACGAGTTTTGCCGAGAAAAATGCTGACGGCGGCAATGCGGAAAAAGCCGCAGAATAAACATACACATCCACTTTCAGGAAAGACATCATGAAAAAATCCTCCTTCATCAGCGCATTGGGCATCGGTATTTTGAGCATCGGCATGGCGGTTGCCGCCCCTGCCGACGCAGTAAACCAAATCCGTCAAAACGCCACTCAAGTATTGAGCATCTTAAAAAACGGCGATGCAGGCACTGCCCGCCAAAAAGCCGAAGCTTATGCGACCCCTTATTTCGATTTCCAACGCATGACCGCATTGGCGGTCGGCAACCCTTGGCGCACCGCGTCTGACGCGCAAAAACAAGCGTTGGCCAAAGAATTTCAAACCCTGCTGATCCGCACTTATTCCGGCACGATGCTGAAATTCAAAAACGCGACCGTCAACGTCAAAGACAATCCCATCGTCAATAAAGGCGGCAAGGAAATCGTCGTCCGCGCCGAAGTCGGCATCCCCGGTCAGAAGCCCGTCAATATGGACTTCACCACCTACCAAAGCGGCGGTAAATACCGTGCCTACAACGTCGCCATCGAAGGCGCGAGCCTGGTTACCGTGTACCGCAACCAATTCGGCGAAATCATCAAAGCCAAAGGCATCGACGGGCTGATTGCCGAATTGAAAGCCAAAAACGGCGGCAAATAACCGACAAACCATACCGTCCGAGGGCGGTATGGGTTTTCCGAACAAACACTATGCATACAGAACTCAACAACGGAACACTGCACATCGGCGGCGACATCACCGTCAAAACCCTGACCGGGGACGCATTTGAGCGTTTCCGGCAGCAATGCCGTCTGAAAGAAACCATTGCCGTCGATTTCGGCGGTGTCAAACGTGCCGATTCCGCCTGCGTGTCGCTGCTGCTCGAAGTGCTGCGCGGCTGCAAAGGCAGCGTCAGGCTGACCGGCATTCCCGAATCCGTGCGCGCGCTGTCCGAACTGTACGAAATCAAAGACTGGTTGAAATCATGAAAAAAACCGCCTACGCCGTCCTCCTGCTGATCGGGTTCGCTTCTGCCCCTTCATTTGCAGAAACCCGTCCTGCCGACCCTTATGAAGGCTACAACCGCGCCGTCAGCAAGTTTAACGACCGCGCCGACCGCTACATTTTTGCTCCTGCCGCGCGCGGCTACCGCAAAGTCACGCCGAAACCCGTCCGCGCCGGCGTGTCCAATTTTTTTAACAACCTGCGCGATGTGGTCAGCTTCGGCAGCAATATCTTGCGCTTGGACATCAAACGCGCAAGCGAAGACCTTGTCCGTGTCGGCATCAATACCACCTTCGGTTTGGGCGGACTGATCGACATCGCCGGCGCGGGCGGCGTTCCCGACAATAAAAACACTTTGGGCGACACGTTTGCCTCGTGGGGATGGAAAAACAGCAATTATTTCGTGCTGCCCGTCTTAGGGCCGTCCACCGTCCGCGACGCGCTCGGCACGGGCATTACCTCCGTTTACCCGCCCAAGAATATCGTCTTCCGCACCCCCGCCGGACGTTGGGGTACGGCTGCCGCCTCCGCCGTCAGCACCCGCGAAGGCCTGCTCGATTTGACCGACAGCCTTGATGATGCCGCCATCGACAAATACAGTTATATGCGCGATTTCTATATGAAGGTCCGCGCGCGGCAGACCGGTGCAACACCTGTCGAAGGTACGGAAGATAACATCGACATCGACGAATTGGTCGAAAGTGCCGAAACCGGGGCGGCGGAAACTGCCGTTCAAGAAGATTCCGTATCCGAAACACAGGCAGAAGCAGCAGGGGAAGCCGAAACGCAACTTGGAACACAACCCTAAAGCCATGCCGTCTGAAAATCCGTGTTCAGACGGCATTCCCTTTCGTCGGAACGGACAGTCCGAAACCACAGATTGGGCTATAATCCCTTTTTTGCACATACCGCGCGACAGCAAAGGAAAAACCATGTACGAAGTCAACCGCAGCGTATTCGTCCTCATTCCACTCGAACCCTTCTGGAACTGGCTGCAAACCCTGCCGGGCAACCACCTCGACGGACTGACCCTCGAAGACATCCAAGCCGATGCCAATTCCTACCTTGTCCGACCGTGCGAAACCGCCGACGAAGTATGGGACGAAATCGAAGCGCGTTTCGAAGATATTTTCGCCGCCGAACTTGCCGACTGGTGCGAAGACGAGCGCGAGTGGCCCGCGCTTGATGCCGACATTTTCAACGAATGGTTCGACATCCAGCTTTCTACCGTCATCACCGACCTCGAACACGAACCGCTTGCCCGCGAAGCCTTCCAACCCATCAACCTGAACTGATGAAGCTGACCGTCCGCAACTACCATCTCGACGGCTACGGCCATGTCAACAATGCGCGCTACCTCGAATTTTTCGAAGAAGCGCGCTGGGCGTTTTTCGAGGAGCGCGGACTGCTGCATGAATTGTCAGACCTCATGCTCATTGTTGCCCGCATCGATATCCGTTACAGCCGTCCTGCCGTAGAGGGAGACGTATTGCAGTTTTCATGCCGTCTGAAAGCGCCCGGTATGCGCCGTATCGTATTGACCCAAACCATTACGCTGCCAAACGGCAAAACCGCCGCAGAAGCCGACATCACCCTGATGCCCGTCCACGCCGCCACACAACGCACCGTCAGCCTGCCCGCCACCCTTGCCCGCGCACTGGAAGCCTTGTCCGAATGAAAAAAATACTCACCGCCGCCGCCGTCGCACTGATCGGCATCCTCCTTGCCATCATCCTCATCCCCGACAGCAAAACCGCGCCCGCCTTCTCTCTGCCCGACCTGCACGGAAAAACCGTTTCCAACGCCGACCTGCAAGGCAAAGTAACCCTGATTAATTTTTGGTTTCCCTCCTGTCCCGGTTGTGTGAGCGAAATGCCCAAAATCATTAAAACGGCAAATGACTATAAAAACAAAAACTTCCAAGTCCTTGCCGTTGCCCAGCCCATCGATCCGATAGAAAGCGTCCGCCAATATGTCAAAGACTACGGTTTGCCGTTTACCGTCATGTATGACGCGGATAAAGCCGTCGGACAGGCGTTCGGCACACAGGTTTATCCGACTTCCGTCCTTATCGGTAAAAAAGGCGAAATTCTCAAAACTTATGTCGGCGAACCCGATTTCGGCAAACTCTACCAAGAAATCGATACCGCGCTGGCACAATAGCGATGCCGTCTGAAGCACAAAAAACAGAAACGATGTTCCTGTTTTTTTATAGTGGATTAACAAAAACCAGTACAGCGTTGCCTCGCCTTAGCTCAAAGAG
>NZ_JAGTUI010000045.1:0-14668 GCF_018224585.1 Neisseria sp. Marseille-Q1983 | reverse complement strand
AAACCTGTGTTTGGGTTTCGGCTGTCGGGAGGGAAAGGAATTTTGCAAAGGTCTCAAGCCGTCTTTTTCTATTTTAGTCAGCTTGTGACCGTAATAGCGGTTGCCGTTCCTGCTTACCGCAACGGCAGCCTCACGGTGTAATCCGTATCCTCCGACATTCAGCCCCGAAACATCATATTCATAACCCTGAATATCGCTGTCCTTAGCCAAATCCTCGTATTGCCAAGCATTTTTTGACCTTATTCGAACCTTTGCGGCAGACGGTTTTAATGAACCGGTCTCATCCTGAAATCCGGCCGGTTTTGCCGTACCCGCTTAGGCATTCAATCGCAAAGTTATTCAAACTTTATACCCGATACCGTTTCAAAATAAACAAGATTCCTGATTGCTGCTATTTTTCTCAATATCGGAAAGGCGTTGGCTTTTCCAGCGCGTTTTTGTACGTCCAATTCTACGGACAGGCTGTTTTTGAAAAGGACTCATCCGGCTTGCTCAAACGCCGGATAAACGCTGCCCGGGTATTTCAGACGGCGTTTTCATTCCACCGCCGTGTCCGTCCGAATGGCTTTTTCTGTCTGCGCAATCAGCCCGTGCGGCTTGTCTTGAACGAACAAAAATGCCGTCTGAAACCTGAAAACAGGGCTTCAGACGGCATTTTGTCCTGAAAGGCTGTTCAAATCAGCGGTGGTAATTCGGTGCTTCTTTGGTAATTTGAACGTCGTGAACGTGCGATTCGCTCATACCTGCGGAAGTGATTTCCACAAATTCGGCTTTTTCGTGCATTTCGACAATATTGGCGCAACCCAAATAACCCATACTGGAACGCAAACCGCCGGTCAGTTGGTGGATGATGTTCACAATCGGACCTTTGTAAGGAACGCGGCCTTCGATGCCTTCGGGGACGTATTTGTCGGTGCTGTCGGTTTTGTCTTGGAAATAGCGGTCGGCAGAACCTTGGCTCATCGCGCCTAAGGAACCCATACCGCGATAGGATTTGTACGAGCGGCCTTGGTAGAGTTCAATTTCGCCCGGCGCTTCTTCCGTGCCGGCAAACATACCGCCGAGCATGACGCTGTACGCGCCTGCGGCGAGGGCTTTGGCGATGTCGCCGGAGAAGCGGATGCCGCCGTCGGCAATCAGCGGAACGCCCGTGCCTTTGAGGGCTTCGGCAACGTTGTGAATGGCGGTCAGTTGCGGCACGCCCACGCCTGCCACGATACGGGTGGTGCAAATCGATCCCGGGCCGATACCGACTTTGACGGCATCCGCACCGGCGGCGACCAAATCCAATGCGGCTTTGGCAGTGGCGATGTTGCCGCCGATGACTTGGATGTGCGGATAGGTTTCTTTGACCCAACGTACGCGGTCGATCACGCCTTGGCTGTGCCCGTGGGCGGTATCGACGACAATCACGTCAACGCTGGCTTCGACCAAGGCTTTGACGCGCTCGTCGGTGTCGCCGCCGGTGCCGACTGCCGCACCGACACGCAGACGGCCTTCGGAATCTTTGTTGGCATTGGGAAATTCGGTGGTTTTTAAAATATCTTTGACGGTAATCAGACCTTTGAGTTCGTCTTTTTCGTTCAGAACCAAAACGCGTTCGACTTTGTGCGTGTGCATCAGTTCGCGCGCTTCGTCTATGCTTGTGCCTTCGGGGACGGTAACCAGACGTTCGCGCGGGGTCATAATGGCAGATACGGGCAAATCGACGCGGTTTTCAAAACGTAGGTCGCGGTTGGTTACGATGCCGACGACTTTGCCGTTTTCAACGACGGGCAGGCCGGACATTTTGCGTTTGCGCTGCGCGCGCATTTCCAATACTTCGCGGATGAGCGTCGTCGGTGCAACGGTTACAGGGTCTTTGACCACGCCGCTTTCGTGGCGTTTTACTTTGGAAACGGCGCGCGCCTGCATTTCGGGCGTCATGTTTTTATGGATGATGCCGATGCCGCCTTCCTGTGCCATCGAAATGGCGAGGCGCGCCTCGGTAACGGTATCCATCGCGGCGGAAAGCAGGGGGAGGTTGAGCGTGATTTCGCGGGTGAGCTTAGTTTGAAGTTTAACGTCTCGCGGCAGCACGGTTGAGTGTGCGGGAACCAACAAAACATCGTCGAAAGTATAGGCTTTTTCTACGATACGCATAATGCTCGGTCTTTCAGTTTGTGCAAGATGCACGGCATTATAGCACGTTACCGTCGGCTTGACAGTTTATCAGGTTTAATTTTGGTCCCCTTTGAATAGCCCGGTTTTCCTTTGCCGACCACTGTTGCTCCCGTTCTTTCAATTTCAGGGAAAGCTTTTTTCTAATTTTTGGTAAGTGGCTCAGTTATTGAAGCCTTATATCGGGCGGTAACTTCCAGCACAAAAAAACGGAGTAGTTCTTTATTTATTTTTTCCTTTAATTTTCAGTATATTAAATTAATATTTCGAGGGTAACATATCTGCTAATCTAGTACAGCCCCATATATTATAGATTCAATTGAAAAATAACAGATTCAACTGTACCTTTCTTATACCTGATTTCTTTAAAGTTTTTCCCATTGTCAAAACTATAAAAAAGTCTCTCTTCCTCACCAGAATATCCCATTTCTAATACTAAACAATCTATTTCACAATTACCCCCTCCACTCATATATGTAGTATCAATAGAAAATATATTGCATAATTCCAGAGAATTATATTTATCTATATCAAATAGTTGTTCTCCAAAATCTAAACCATTGTTTCCACCTGCATAATACTTCTCTTCAAAGGATGATTTCAAACTATTAAAAACTGTATTTAGCGTAAAATATCCATATGGGCATATCTTAGGATATATATTCTCTCCTATTATTATCTGAATTTTTCCATAAATAAAACCATTACATTCAGAGTTTTCTTCCCATAAAATCCCAAATTTTCTTGTTGAGTCCATAATAATATTCATATAAATCCTTATATTAATAAATTATTTACAATATCCCCCGCTTTCAGACGGCATACGGCGTGGCGGCGGAATGCCGTCTGAAGGCGGGCGTTATGATAGTTGTTCCAGCAGCGTCTGCTTCAATGAGGACTGGATTTTTGGGTTTTTCAGGTCTAGGCTGAAAACGGTAAAACTGTCTTCGACGCGTTCATCCAGCGTGGAGATTTTGGCGTAGCGCAGGCTGACGTTGTGGGCGAAGAAGACTTCCGCCATATCGGCGAGCAGGAAAGGGCGGTTGACGGCGGTGATTTCGACGGAGTACCAGTCGGGGTAGTCTTCTTCGGGGGTGATGGTGATGCTTGGCGCGATCGGCATATAGCGGCTGCGGCGGCTGATGCGGCGGCTGTGGCTGGAGGTTTCGGCAACGGTGTGTCCGTGGATAAAGCTGTTAAGTTCGGCTTCGAGCGCGCTTTGGATGTCGGGGTAGTCTTCGGGGGCGTGTTGTGAGGGGATTTGCACGATGAAGGTGTCGAGGATGTAGTCGTGTTCGGTGATAAAGGCGCGGGCGGCGAGAATGTCGAAGCCGTGGCGGCTGAAGATACGGCAGAGGCGGGCGAACAGGCGCGGGCCGTTGGGCATGAAGACCATGACTTGAAAGCTGTCGCTTTTGAACAGGATGCGGCTGCGGACGATGGGGGTTTCAAAGTCGTGTACAAGGTTTGCGGCGTGCCACAGAATTTCGCGCGACTGATGGCGGGCAAAATAGGCGGAACCGAGCGCGTTCCATAGCTTTTTCTGCTGTTTTTCGGGGACGGCGGCACGGGTGAGCAATTCGGCGGCTTCTTGTTGGCGGCGGCTGAAGAGGGCGTGCGGGTTGCCGCCGTTGCCTGCGAGGTAGCGGCCGGCGGCATGGAACAGGCTTTCCAACAGGCTGGCGCGCCATGCGTTCCACAGTTTGGGATTGGTGCCGCGTATGTCGGAAATGGTCAGAAGGTAGAGTGCGCTGAGGCGTTCGTGGGTTTGCACGCGTTTGCAGAAGGCATCGAGTACGTCGGGGTCTTGGATGTCTTCTTTTTGGGCGACGGTGGACATAAGAAGATGATTTTCGACCAGCCAGGCGAGCAGGTCGCTTTCTTCTTTGGTCAGGAAGTGGTCGGCGGCAAATTGGCGTGTGTCCACGATGCCTTGTATGGCATGGTCGCCGCCGCGTCCTTTGGCGATGTCGTGGAAGAAGGCAGCGAGATAGAGGATGTCTTTTTTTTCAAAGGACTGCATCAGCGCGGAGGCGTAGGGCAGCTCGTGGCTGTGCATATCCAAGGCGAGGCGGCGGACGTTGCGAACGACGGCGAGGATGTGGTCGTCCACAGGATAAATGTGGAACAGGTCATGCTGGAGCAGACCGACGATTTTTTCCCACGCGGGCAGATAGCGGCCCAACACGCCGTAGAGGTTGAGAAAGCGCAGGGTTTGGGTCAGTCCGTTGCCGCTGCGGAAAAAGCCGGCGAAGCGGCGGCGGTTTTCGGGATTTAGGTAGAAGCTGCGGTTGATTTTGCGCGTCGCGCCCCACCAGGCGCGCAGGGTTTGTGGTTCGAGCGTGGTAATGTCGTTGCGCTGCTGCATGATTTCGACGATTTTGAAAATGTGTTCGGGCTGCCTCAAAAAAATATCGGTGTGCCGCGCGGCAATTTGGTTGTTGACTTGGATGTAGTCGTCGTCAATCCGCAGGGTAACGCGCATCGGCGTGGAAGAAACGCGGCTTTGCAGCATAGGCGTGAGGATGCCGCTCAGTTGTTTGACGGTTTTAATCGCACGGTAAAACACGCGCATCAGTTCTTCGCTTTGACGGCGGAGGTTCAAGCCTTGATAACCCATACTTTCGGCGACTTGCGGCTGCAAATCGAACAGCAGGCGGTCTTCGGCGCGCTTGGCGTTTAAATGCAGATGGATGCGGATGTGGGCGAGGCGGCGGTAGCCGTGTGAAAGCATACCGGCTTCAGTGCGCGTCAGAATGCCTTGTTTGACCAGCGCAGGCAGGTTGGTCGCCAAGCCTTGCGCCTTCGCTATCCAAAGCAGGGTGTGGATGTCGCGCAGACCGCCCGGACAGCTTTTGATATTCGGCTCCAATACTGCCCCCGAACCTTGCGATTTGGCGTGGCGGTGTTCCATCTCCACCAGTTTTGCCTCGACAAACGCCGCCACATTGCGCTGCGCGTTCATTTTTTCCGCCAGTTTATCCACCGTTTGGCGGTTGCCAAACAAAAACCTAGCCTCTAAAAACGCTGTGTCCCCCGTAATATCATTGCGCACGCTTTCGCACAGTTCGTCAATGCCGCCGCTTTTTACAGACGGCATCAGTTTGCAGTCCCACAGGGTTTGGACAAACCGGGCAATCTGTTCCTGAATGCCGTCTGAAAGTGGGGCAGGGGAGACAACCGCCAAATCCACATCCGAACAGGGATACAGTTCGCCGCGCCCGAAGCCGCCCACCGCCATCAGACATAACGCGCTGTTTTGAAAATGTTCTGCCCACAATGCCGCCAGTAAGGTTTCGACTGCCGCCGTATATTCTCTAAAAAATACCGACACGCGGTTGGCTTTCAAATAATGCGCTTCGGCAGCATCGCGCTGCTGTTTGAAGGTTTCCAGTGCTGAAGACAGGTTTGCAGGCATTTTTATTCTTTCGATTGGCGGGAAAAAGGGAGGCGGATGGTTCGGCAGTCAAATACCGCTTTCAGACGGCATTTGTCGGGTATCGGCGGAATTGGTCATCAGGTTCAACCGTTCCTGCGGCGGCAGCAGCAACTGATACGCCGCCACGCCCAAAGCCGCCGCCATTTTTTCGATATTCGACAGGGCGATGTTCCAGCGTTTGCGCTCGACTGCCGACACATAAGTCCTGTCCAAACCGCATTGCCGCGCCAATTCTTCTTGCGACCAGCCCTTGTTCACGCGGAAAAGCCGCATATTGTATGCCAATACCGCCCGCAAATCCTGTTCGTCAGGCAGTTCGGCAGGCAGAGTCAATTTGTTGCCCATCATTTGTTTCCGGATAAATGGTTAAATTTAAGCATTTGCTGTTACGGATTTTACTTCACATGAAAGCCAAAAAAAAGGGGTGGCGGCAGCCACACCCAAACACACACACATCAAGAGGAAAGAGGTAAAATCAAGACGGATTGGGAAACAGCAAACAAGCAATCTAGATTTCATATCGGTATTATCAAACAAAAACCGTTATCGAGTATTGATTCAAATCAATTTAGATTTGATTCGCAAACCGGCAAAGAAAAACGGCATACCCGTTTATACGGATATGCCGTCTGATGATGCAGGGGACTGCTGTATTTGGCAGTGGTTTGTGTTTTAGTCCTCTTGCGCCGCTGTTTGCAGGTAGTTCGGCAAACCAATTTTGCCGATCAGTTCCTGCTGGGTTTCGAGCCAGTCGATGTGTTCTTCGTTGGTGTCTTTTTGTTTTTCCAACAAATCACGGCTGACATAATCCTGTTGCGCTTCTGCCACGGAAATTGCCGCAATCAATGCCTCATGTTTTTCTTTCTCTTTTTCCAAATCGCAGGCGATGATTTCTTCGGTGGACTCGCCAATCAGAAGCTTGCCCAGTTCTTGCAGGTTCGGCAGGCCTTCGAGGAACAGAATACGCTCGATCAAATCGTCGGCAGCTTTCATTTCAACGATGGACTGTTTGAAGAAATGTTCGCCCAGTTCTTCAAAGCCCCAGTTTTTCAAAATACGGGCGTGAAGGAAATATTGGTTGATGGTTATCAGCAGCAAGCCTAAGTTTTTGTTCAGCTCGCGGATAACCAAACGGTCGCCTTTCATACGGACTCCTTTTATTCCGAATACGGATTACAGTTGGCTTTGGTAGTAGTTGCCTTCGCCAATCAGCTCGATTAGGCGAAGCTGCTGTTCCAGCCAGTGGGCGTGGTCTTCTTCGGTATCTTTCAGTTGGGCAACCATCAGGTCGCGCGTAACATAGTCTTGAGCCTCTTCGCACAGTTTGATGCCTTTTTTCAACGCATCACGTACTTCATATTCGGTTTGCAGGTCGGCTTTGAGGCAGGAAATCACGTCTGTGCCAATATTCAGTTCGGCGCGTGCCATTTTCGGCGTACCGCCCAACATCAGGATGCGTCGGATGAAGTCTTCGGCGTGTGTGGTTTCTTCTTCCATCTCGTGATTGAGACGTTCGAACAATTTGCTGTATCCCCATTCGGAGTAGAGGCGGGAGTGGATGAAGTATTGATCGCGTGCCGCCAGCTCGCCGGACAACAATTCGTTCATATAATCTAAAACTGCTTGATTGCCTTGCATAATATCTCTCTTTCCGTAACTTGGTTTTCGGTATGTCTGAACAGCATCTGTATCGCTATTCGGGATGCGTGCATTGTATGCAAAAGTTTTTGATATGACAAATTTTCTATTTAAAATACAAACAATTATCAAAAGAGATAGGATGGATTTGCTGATGCTTTCCAAATCAATGCTCTGTTTCTTATCGGTTTTTTTTGCTGCTAAAACTAAGAATCCATCTCATCAATAAAGAACATTTACACTTATTAACCATAGCAAAAAACAAATAGAGCACGGTTTTTTATCAAAATTTATAATGAATCGTTCTCATTAACTGACAGATTCTTTTGAGATTATCGGATTCGGAGAATAAATCATGCCGTCTGAAAGGCTTTCAGACGGCATGGGCGGCTAACGCGGGTGCGGCTTGCGCCAAACGGCGCGGCAGGCGCAGGGAATCGTTCTTCACTTTGGCGCGGTGTTCCGAGTTTAATGATGCCCGCAACCGCCGTGGCTTTCGCGTAAGGCTTCCGCCGCCTGTTCGTCGGCATGATAACTTGAACGTACCATCGCACCGATGGCGGCATTGGTAAAGCCCAGTTCGTATGCTTCTTTTTCAAATATTTTGAATTGTTCGGGCGTAACGTAGCGCAAGACAGGCAAGTGGCCGTCTGAAGGCTGGAGATATTGTCCGATGGTAATCATCTCGATATTGTGCGCCCGCATATCGCGCATAATTTCGCGCACGTCTTCGTCTGTTTCGCCCAAGCCGACCATGATGCCGGATTTGGTCGGGATATGCGGCATCATTTCTTTATAACGTTTTAATAAGTCTAAAGAATGTTGATAATTGGCGCCGGGACGGGCTTTTTTATACAGGCTAGGATGGGTTTCTAGGTTGTGGTTCATCACGTCGGGCGGGGTTTCGGCAAGGATTTTCAGTGCGATGTCCAAGCGGCCTCGGAAGTCGGGGACGAGGATTTCGATTTTGGTGTTCGGACTGGTCTCGCGGATGGCTTTGATGCAGTCGGCGAAGTGTTGGGCGCCTCCGTCGCGCAGGTCGTCGCGGTCAACCGAGGTGATGACGACGTAACGCAGGTTCATGGCTTTAACGGATTCTGCGAGGTTTCTCGGTTCGTCGGGGTCGAGCATATTGGGCCGACCGTGTCCCACGTCGCAGAATGGGCAGCGGCGGGTGCAGATGTCACCCATAATCATGAAGGTCGCCGTGCCTTTGCTGAAGCATTCGCCGATGTTGGGGCAGGAGGCTTCCTCGCAAACGGTGTGCATCTTTTGTTCGCGCAAAATGTCTTTGATTTCAAAGAATTTGCGCGATGGGAGTTTGGCGCGTATCCATTCGGGCTTTTTCAGTTTTTCCTGAAGGGGGACGACTTTGATGGGGATGCGGGCGGTTTTGTCCGCGCCTTTGAGTTTGATGCCGCGTTTGGGATCGTCGGTTTTGATTTCACTCATTGTTATCTGCTTTCGGTGTGAGTTGTGTTTTAAGATGTGTGGTCAGCTTGGTGGCGACTTCGTCCGGCGTGGGGCAGGGTTGGACAAAATCCGCGATTTGCGTCATTTCCATACCGGCGTAGCCGCAGGGGTTGATGTGGGTAAACGGGCTTAAATCCATATTGACGTTGAGCGCAAGGCCGTGATAGACGGAACCTCCTTTGATACGCAGCCCCAGCGAGGCGATTTTGCGTTCGCCGACATAAACGCCGGGGCGTTTGGGGTCTGCTGCCGCTTCGATGCCGTATTCCGCCAATGTGGCGATGATGCTGTTTTCAAGCGCGGAAACGATGTTGCGGACGCTGGTTTTGCGCCGTTTGAAATCAATCATCGTATAAACGACCAATTGCCCGGGCCCGTGATAGGTAATCTGTCCGCCCCGGTCAATCTGGATAACGGGAATGTCGTCGCGGATCAGCAGGTGTTCTGGTTTTCCCGCCAGCCCTTGTGTGAACACGGGGGGGTGCTCGACAACCCACAGTTCGTCTTCGGTGTCGGCATTCCGTCCGGCATTAAAGGTTTTCATCGCCTCGAAAGTCGGCAGATATTCGACCAAACCTTTATGTATGATTTTCATCTCAAAGTACCACTTTGACCAGTTCGTGCGAAGTCAGCGCGCGGTAGATATTGTCAAGTTGTTCTTGGTTTTCAACCTTTACCTGAACGGTGGCGCCGGTATAGTTACCTTTGCTGCTGGGACGCGTGGTGATGTGGTGTGCCTGCGTGTCGGGGGCGTGGAGGCGGACGGTGTCCAATACCGCCTGCTCGAACTCGGGATGCACCGCGCCCATCACTTTTAATGGGAAGGTGCAGGGAAATTCGATGAGGGATGTTTTGTTTTTTTGTTCGGTCATGATGTGCTGCCTTATCGTGTACGGTATGCCGTCTGAAGGCAGGTTTGCCTTTCAGACGGCATCGGATGTGCGTTATTTTAGCCTAAACCGCGATAACAGGCTATCGGGAAGGAGGGGGTTTTATCTGCGATATAACCCATTCTGCTATAATAATGATGAAAATGGTTTCCGGACGGGTTGTTATGTATCAGAGAAAAAAGCAGAGTATCAAACCCTGGGTTGGTGCGGTGGTGTTCCTTACGGTCTTGATATGGCTGGCTTTCGCACTTGGCGACACACTGGCTCCCTTTGCGGTTGCGGCAGTGTTGGCGTATGTGTTGGATCCTTTGGTCGAATGGTTGCAGAAAAAAGGTTTCAACCGTGCCGTTGCTTCAATGACTGTAATGATTTTTGCCTTGCTGATGCTTGCCGCGCTGCTTTTGATTATTGTCCCTATGCTGGTCGGACAGTTCAACAGCATGGTATCCCGTTTGCCCCAACTTGCAGGTTTTATGCAAAATACGCTGTTGCCGCTGTTGAAAGACACTGTGGGCAATTATGTGGAAATCGATCAGGCATCCGTTATCGCGTGGCTTCAGGCGCATACGGGCGAGTTGAGCAACGCGCTTAAGGCGTGGTTTCCCGTTTTGATGAGGCAGAGCAGCAATATCGTCAGCAGTATCGGCAATCTGATGCTGCTGCCCTTGCTGCTTTACTATTTCCTGCTGGATTGGCAGCGGTGGTCGTGCGGCATAAGTAAACTGGTTCCGAGGCGTTTTGCCGATACTTATACCCGTATTACAGGTAATTTGAACGAGGTATTGGGCGAATTCTTACGTGGTCAGCTTCTGGTGATGCTGATTATGGGCTTGGTTTACGGCTTGGGGCTGGTGCTGGTCGGGCTGGATTCGGGGTTTGCCATCGGTATGCTTGCCGGTATTTTGGTATTTGTCCCTTATCTCGGTGCGTTTACGGGATTACTGCTTGCCACCGTTGCCGCCTTGCTCCAATTTGCTTCGTGGAACGGCATCTTAGCTGTCTGGGCGGTTTTTGCCGTCGGCCAGTTTCTCGAAAGTTTTTTCATTACGCCGAAAATCGTGGGAGACCGTATCGGCCTGTCGCCGTTTTGGGTTATCTTTTCCCTGATGGCATTCGGACAACTGATGGGCTTTGTCGGAATGTTGGCAGGATTACCTTTGGCTGCCGTAACATTGGTATTGCTGCGTGAGGGTGTCCAGAAATATTTTGCCAGCAGTTTTTATCTGAACAGGTAAGGCATTGACGAAGTATAAAGTTTCCGAAGGGGATATTTTGTTTTTATCCGAAAATGCAGTATGGATACCTGTAGTCCGCTTCCGTTATCAAATAAGGGGACGGGGATATAAATATATTTTTGAGATTTTGGATTTGGATAAAAATGCCGTCTGAACCTTTCCGACAAGGTTCAGACGGCATTTTTTATATCTATTGATTGGGATATTTATTGGGAAGCTTTACCCTTGTCGAGGATTTTCATCCCGGCAGAAATCAGGCTGCCGATGTCGGCAACATTGGCGGGCATAATCAGCGTATTGCTTTCTTTGGCAAGATTGTTGAACGCGGCGACGTATTGTTCCGCAATCTTCAGATTGACCGCATCCGCCCCGCCTTGGGTTTGAAGGGCGGCGGCAATTTGACGGATGGCTTCGGCATTGGCTTCGGCAACCAGGCGCAGGGATTCCGCTTCGCCTTTGGCGCGGTTGATGCGGGCGATTTTCTCGGCATTTGACGCATTGACCGCGGCTTGGGCCTCGCCTTCGGATTGTTGGATTTCGGCTTCGCGCTGACCACTGGCAAGGTTGATTTGTTCGATTTTACGACCTTCGGATTCGGCGATGCGGGCGCGTTTTTCGCGTTCGGCGGTAATTTGCGCCTGCATCGCGCGCAAAATTTCCTGCGGCGGCACCAAGTCTTTAATCTCATAACGCAAAACCTTCACGCCCCAAGCCCCGGCCGCTTCGTCCAAAGCCGCAACAACAGTGCTGTTGATTTCGTCGCGTTCTTCAAACGTTTTGTCCAACTCCATACGTCCGATAACGGAACGCAGCGTCGTTTGGGCAAGCTGGGTAATCGCCATAATGTAGTTGCTCGAACCGTATGAGGCGAGTTTGGGATCGGTTACTTGAAAATAGATGATGCCGTCAACCGTAAGCTGGGTGTTGTCGCGCGTGATGCAGACCTGGCTGGGTACGTCTAAAGGGATTTCTTTCAGCGAATGACGGTAGGCGACGCGGTCGATAAAGGGAATCAAAATATTCAAACCGGCCGTCAGGGCGCGATGGAAACGCCCGAGCCTTTCGACAACGTGGACTTCCTGCTGGGGGATGACGACAAAGGATTTGAAGCCGAAAACAACGACGGCTGCCAACAAGATAATGAAAAATTCCATAATTCCTCCGAGTGTTAAGGGTTTGCGATGATAAGAAGGTTGCCTTCCTTGCGGACGATTAGGGCGCGAGTTCCTGGTTCAAGCTCTTCTTGCCCCGTATTTTGAGCCTGCCAGTGCGTACCGCGATAAAAAACTTCGTAACGGTTGCCGCCTGTGTGTCGGAGGATTTCGGCATATTGTCCGGCATCCAAATCCTGATATGAATCCGTTTCAACTTTTCCCACGGCGGTTTTGGCGTGTACGAACCAAATACCCAGCGCGGAAAGCAGAGCAGCGGTCAAGACGGCGGCAGGTGTGCTGCCGGTCAGTCCGTAGATAATGCCCGAACCCGCCAAAGCTGCACTGACAACCAGAAGATAAACCGTTCCCGTCAATAATTCGATGATTAAGACGGCAACAGCAGCAACAAACCATACAGTCATACATTTCCCCACAAAGCGCGTCGTTTGACAAAATCACGCGATATCAGCAGTATAGCCGAATTTGAAAGGATAGGGCAGATATGGATACTTGGCACGATGCACTGGGCAACGAAAAACGGCAACCGTATTTTCAGGAAATTTTAAATGCAGTCAGGCAGGAACGTTTGTCGGGACAAATCATCTATCCGCCGACGGCGGATGTGTTCAACGCATTCCGCCTGACAGCGTTCGACCGGGTCAAAGCCGTCATTCTCGGACAAGATCCGTATCACGGGGCAGGGCAGGCGCACGGTTTGGCATTTTCCGTCCGGCAGGGTGTCCGCATACCGCCGTCTTTACTCAATATCTACAAAGAATTGGAAACCGACATCGAAGGCTTTTCCATACCCGCGCACGGCTGCCTGACAGCGTGGGCGGAGCAGGGCGTATTACTTCTGAACACGGTTTTGACGGTGCGTGCAGGACAGGCGCATTCGCACGCCTTTTTAGGCTGGGAACGCTTTACCGATACCGTCATCAGGCAGCTTGCGACACACCGCAAGCATCTTGTCTTTATGCTGTGGGGCGGGTATGCACAACAAAAAAGGAAACTGATAGACAGTCAAAACCATTTGATATTGACCGCGCCGCATCCGTCTCCTCTGTCGGCATATCGCGGTTTTTTCGGCTGCCGACATTTTTCACAGGCAAACAGCTATTTGAGCCGACACAGTATCGATCCGATAAACTGGAAGCTGTGAATGCCGTCTGAATGCCAAGTTGCTTAAATCCCGCTTAAGGCTGCTTTTGAAACCGGAAACAAAGTGATTAAGAAAAACCGGCCCATAATGCAAAACCGTCTGAATCCTAGGGTTCAGACGGCATTCAAGCGTCAAAGTTACCGTTACAAACCCGATTATCTGATTATGAACACAGGCTACGCGCTGATTTCAGGCATTTCAGACGGCATTATTATGGGGACGGCTGATGTATTAAAAGCCAGCCAAGTCATGCCTAAAGCCAAAATCATCACCGTACACATGGATACCGTGAATCATACCGCCGTCAGCCGCGCCGACATGCGTAAATTTATACGCGGTCAAGGCATTGAAAGCCGTGTGAACGTTCCGGAAGACGGAGAAATCCTGAAACTGGATTGATAAACGACACATTACCCTAAGCAGCCTGCACCTTGTTTTGCAAAGTGCAGGCTGCTTTCAGACGACCTCAAAAGCAGCCTGCACTTTAAAATTCCGAGTTGCGCCATCCGCCCTCACTTCCCGCCCGCAATCATCTCTTGCTGTCGCGCCACAATTTTTGCCGCCATTTCCAAAAACAACTTTTGTTCGCCTGCCGACAAATCCGACAAAGCCGTTTGGTTGAGGGCTTTGGCAATTTCCGTGGACTGCTGTTGCAAGGCACGAGCTTGCTCCGTCAGCATAATCAGGCGGCTGCGTGCATCGTCGGGATTCGGTTCGCGCGTAATCAAGCCGTCACGCTCCATCCGCGCCAAGGTGTTGGCAATCGTTGCCTGCTTCAAATCGGCGCGTTCCACCAATTCCTGCTGGCTCAAACCGTCTTTCTGCCACAGTTCCAGCAATATCGGAAATTGCGCGGGGGCGATGCCCAAAGGCTTTAAACCTTCGCCCAATAAAATGGCAAATTGGCGGGCAATGTGGTTCATCAGATAGCCTGCCGATTCAGTTTTGAAAACTTCGTCCACTTTGTTTCCTTTAAAATCAGATTGTTGCGGATTATATCACAAATATAGCTTGCTATCTTAATTCATAGCACGCTATACTTGTTGCAACTTAATAGCTTGCTATCTAAATACTTTCAGACGACCTCTCTTAAATGTTCAAGAACTGCAATACTTTAAAGAAGGTTTTCCTATCTGTAAGCCATACCGAAATCCGACTAACCCTTTATTCAAGAGAAAGCATCATGAAACCCGACACTTTGCAAAGCTACGGCTCAACAACCCGCTTCCTGCATTGGACAATGGCAGCTTGCTACCTGTTTATGTTCGCTACCGCCATTGCGTGGAATATCGACGAAAACCTGAAATTTCTAATCAATCCGCACAAAGCAGTCGGAATCCTGCTGCTGATATTGTCTGTTTGGCGCGTAGGGAGGGGAATCCGCCAACGTAAAAACCGCCCCACCAACACTGCCGTCACCAAATTGGGGCATTGGGCGATGTATGCCCTGATGCTCGCTGTTCCCGCCGCAGGCATTGCCCGTCAAATCGGCAATGGCGGAGAAATTCACGGCACGC
>NZ_JAGTUI010000044.1:0-15165 GCF_018224585.1 Neisseria sp. Marseille-Q1983 | reverse complement strand
TTGTACTGTCTGCGGCTTCGTCGCCTTGTCCTGATTTTTGTTAATCCACTATACTTTCCCCATCCTATCAGTTTCCCGCTTCAGACGGCATAAGGTCTGAAAGAAAGACTACAATCATGAGTAATCCATTTTCCTCTTTAGGTTTGGGTACGGAACTGGTTTCCGCACTCACGCTTCAAGGCTATGAAACCCCGACCCCCATTCAGACCGCAGCCATTCCGAAGGCACTGGCCGGACACGACCTGCTTGCCGCCGCCCAAACCGGCACGGGCAAAACCGCCGCCTTTATGCTGCCCTCGCTCGAACGCCTCAAACGTTACGCCACCGCCAGCACCTCGCCCGCGATGCACCCCGTGCGTATGCTCGTCCTCACCCCCACGCGCGAACTTGCCGACCAAATCGACCAAAACGTGCAGGGCTACATTAAAAATCTGCCGCTGCGGCATACCGTCTTGTTCGGCGGTATGAATATGGACAAACAGACCGCCGATTTGCGCGCCGGCTGCGAAATCGTCGTCGCCACCGTCGGACGGCTGCTCGACCACGTGAAACAGAAAAACATCCATTTGAACAAAGTCGAAATCGTCGTTTTGGACGAAGCCGACCGTATGCTGGATATGGGATTTATCGACGACATCCGCAAAATCATGCAGATGCTGCCCAAACAACGCCAAACCCTGCTCTTTTCCGCCACCTTCTCCGCTCCGATACGCAAACTGGCGCAAGACTTCATGAATGCGCCTGAAACCGTCGAAGTCGCCGCGCAAAACACCACCAACGCCAACGTCGAACAACACATCATCGCCGTCGATACCTTCCAAAAGCGCAACCTGCTCGAACGGCTGATTGTCGATCTGCATATGAACCAGGTCATCGTGTTCTGCAAAACCAAACAAAGCGTCGACCGCGTAACGCGCGAACTGGTGCGCCGCAACCTGTCCGCACAGGCGATACACGGCGACCGTTCCCAACAAAGCCGGCTCGAAACGCTCAACGCCTTCAAAGACGGCAGCCTGCGCGTCCTCGTCGCCACCGACATCGCCGCGCGCGGGCTGGACATTGCCGAACTGCCCTTCGTCATCAATTACGAAATGCCCGCCCAGCCCGAAGACTACGTCCACCGCATCGGGCGCACGGGGCGTGCCGGCGCGGACGGCGTGGCGATTTCCCTGATGGACGAATCCGAACAGAAAATGTTTGAAGCCATTAAAGAACTGACCGGCAACAAGCTGCTCATCGAACGCATCGAAGGCTTCGAGCCGCAATGGTGGGAACAGGGTGGCGCAAAACCGGAAAAAACCGGCACAAGCGAACCGAAACAGCGCAACCGCTATGAGTCCGCCAAAGCGCAGCGCGAAAAAAACACCCGGCCGGAAAATGCGGCAAACGATGCGGGCGCGGCCTGCGGGAAAATTGCCGGACGCAGCCGCCGAAGCCGCCGGGAACACCGGACCTGCGCCCTGCTCCAACCGCGTTACGGCGTAAAATAGCCCTGAAAATCAAATGCCGTCTGAACATTTCCCGTTTCAGACGGCATTTTTCAAACCGGACTGACGCATTGGGAGCAACCGCCCATACCGGATAAATTTCTTCCGCAAACAGTTTCAGACGGCATTTGCTGCCTGTACAATATCATTTCCTTTTCCACTCAAACCATCAGGATTTCCCAATGTCCACCCAATTCGATGTCGCCGTAATCGGCGCAGGTCCGGCAGGTTCGGTCGCATCCGCCCTGCTCCGCAAAAAAGGTTATCAAGTCTGCGTGTTGGAAAAACAGCACTTTCCGCGCTTCGTCATCGGCGAAAGCCTGCTGCCGCACTGTATGGAAATGCTGGAAGAAGCCGGATTTGCCGATGCCGTGCGCGCCGAGCCCGGCTTTCAGTTGAAAAACGGCGCAGCGTTTTCGTGGGGCAGCCGTTATACCGAATTCGATTTCACCGATAAATTTTCAGACGGCCCCGGCACGACTTATCAAGTGCGCCGCGCCGTGTTCGATAAAATCCTGATTGGCGAAGCCGCCAAACAAGGCGTTGAAGTACGTTTCGGGCACGGCGTAACCGCGTTCGACAACAGCGGCGATTTTGCCCGCTTGAACATCGAAACCGACACCGGCGAGAGCTATGAACTGACCGCGAAATTCGTCTTGGACGCAAGCGGTTACGGACGCGTGCTGCCGCGCCTGCTGGATTTGGAAACGCCCTCGCACCTGCCGCCGCGCCAAGCGCATTTCACGCACATCGACGACAACATCACCAACCCGAAATTCGACCGCAACAAAATCCTGATTACCACCCATCCGCAACACCGCGACGTGTGGATTTGGCTGATTCCCTTCGGCGACAACCGCTGTTCCGTCGGCGTGGTCGGCACGCCCGACAAACTTGTCGGCGAATCGGAAACGGTGTTGAAAAAATTTGTTTACGAATGCCCTATGCTGAACGAAATTCTGGACAAAGCCGTTTGGGAAAACGATTTTCCGTTCCGCTCCATCCAAGGCTATTCCGCCAATGTGAAATCGCTGCACGGCAGGCATTTCGCGCTATTGGGCAATGCCGCCGAGTTCCTCGATCCCGTGTTCTCGTCGGGCGTAACCATCGCGCTGCACTCCGCCAAACTGGCTGCCGATTTATTAGCGAAGCAGCTTGAAGGCGGCACGGCGGATTGGGATACTGAGTTTGCCGAACCCTTGATGATCGGCGTGGACACATTCCGCACCTATGTGGACGGTTGGTACGATTTCCGCTTCCAAAACGTCGTGTACGCGCCCGACCGCAGCCCGGAAATCAGCCGTATGCTTTCTTCGATTTTGGCAGGCTACGCGTGGGATACCGAAAACCCGTTCGTGGCGAAATCCGAACAACGCCTGACTGCCTTGTCAGAATGGGTCGGTCAGTTAGAAACCGAATAAATCCTGCCATACAAAATGCCGTCTGAATCCAATCGGGTTCAGACGGCATTTCTATTTAAACTGTTTTTATGATTACTCGGGACGCATCTGCGGAAACAGAATCACATCGCGGATGGTTTGCGAATCGGTCAGCAGCATCACTAAGCGGTCGATACCGATACCGCAACCGCCGGTCGGCGGCAAACCGAATTCCATCGCGCGGATGTAGTCGGCATCGTAGTGCATCGCTTCGTCGTCGCCCGCGTCTTTTTGCGCCACTTGCGCTTTGAAGCGTTCGGCTTGGTCTTCGGGGTCGTTCAACTCGGAATAGCCGTTTGCCAGTTCGCGCCCGACAACGAAAAGCTCGAATCGTTCGGTCAGACCTTGTTTCGTATCCGAAGCGCGCGCCAACGGGGAAACTTCGACCGGGTAATCGACAATAAAGGTCGGATTCCACAGTTTGCCCTCGGCGCAACCTTCAAACAGGGCGAGTTGCAGGCTGCCGATGCCCGGGGACGGCGGCAGGCTTTCGCCGTGTTTGACGATTTCTTTTTTCAGCCATTCCGCATCGTTCAACTGCTCGTCGGTGTAGTGCGGATTGTATTTTTTGATGGCTTCGAGAATGGTCAGGCGCTCAAACGGGCTTTCCAAATCGACTTCTTTGCCGTTGTAAGTAATGTTTGCCGTGCCGTTGACCGTGCGCGATGCGTTGCGGATGATGTCTTCCGCCATCTGCATCATGCGTTCGTAGTCGGAGAAGGCTTCGTAGAATTCAATCATGGTGAATTCGGGGTTGTGGCGAACGGACATGCCTTCGTTACGGAAGCTGCGGTTGATTTCAAACACGCGTTCCAAACCGCCGACCACCAAGCGTTTCAGATACAGCTCGGGGGCGATACGCAAATAAAGCGGAATATCTAAGGCATTGTGGTGGGTAACGAAGGGTTTTGCCGTCGCGCCGCCGGGAATCGGGTGCATCATCGGGGTTTCGACTTCGAGATAATGCTCGCCCACCATAAAATTACGCACGGATTGGATGATTTGGCTGCGTTTGATGAAGGTGTTGCGCGATTCTTCGTTGGCAATCAAATCGACGTAGCGTTGACGGTATTTGGTTTCCTGATCGCTCAAGCCTTTGTGTTTGTCCGGCAGCGGACGCAGTGATTTGGACAGCAGGCGGATGTCGGATACGCGCACGGTCAATTCGCCGTGGTTGGTTTTGAACAAAGTACCTTCCGCGCCGACGATGTCGCCCAAGTCCCAGTGGTTGAAGTCGTCCAAAACTTCTTGGCTCACGCCTTTGTTGTTCAAATAAAGCTGGATTTGACCGGTAACGTCTTGAATGGTGGCGAAGCTGGCTTTGCCCATTTGACGTTTGAGCATCATGCGGCCGGCCACTTTGACGGGAATGCCTTGCGGGTCGAGTTCTTCTTTGCTGATTTCGCCGTATTGGGCGTGCAAATCGGCGGCAAAGCTGTCGCGTTTGAAATCGTTAGGGTAGGCGTTGCGCTGTTGGCGGATATTGTGCAGTTTTTCGCGGCGCAGGGCGATGATTTGGTTTTCGTCCAACTGCGGCTCGGTTTGCGGATGGTTTTGTTCGCTCATGGTATTTTCCGAAAAAATAAATCAGGCGCAATCTGTTTCAGACGACCTGATTGAATCACAAAATTTGCGCATATTTTACGCGATGTCGGTGTTTTTTTCTAGGAAAGGGCAATGCCGTCTGAAAATATTACAGACGGCATTCAGATTTTGAAACCTATGCCAAAAGTCCGCTAAGGTTCAACAGGAACAAAACGGCAAATCCGGTCAGGTAGAGCAAGCCGACAATGGCAAGAAAATTCATACCGGCGGTAAGCTTGTGCCGTTTGTCTCCTTTGACCAGGCGGTAGTTGAGCCAGGCAAACACAGGGGCGGACACAAAGGCGGCAATCATGGCAAATTTGAGCAGATTCGCCATTACGCCGTCAAACCAGAAAATCACCGCCAAACCGCTGCCCGCCACCCAAATATTCCAGGCAAAGAGTTCGGCGTTGCCGGTTTTCTCACTGCCGCGCAGCAGGCGCACAGGTTCTGCAATGGCGCGTGCATAACCGTCAACAACGGTAATCGTCGTACCGTACATGCAGGCAAAAGCGATAAACGCCACCAGCGGACGCGACCAGTCGCCGATGGTTACCGCATACATATTGATCAGTTGTCCGATATATTTGCCGCCGGCCATCTGCACTTCTTCACCGTTGCCGTATTGCACGTACGCACCCAGGGCAAGGAAGACGACGGCAAGCACGGCACTGGTGATGTAACCGACGTTGAAATCAAAAATCCCGTCATGATAAGAGGAAGGTTGGAGACGCTGTTTCTCCGTAACCCACAAAGAATTGATGGCGGAAATTTCAATCGGCGCAGGCATCCAGCCCATCAGCGCGATCAGGAAGCCCAAACCGGCAAGCGTCCACGGTGTCGGCTCGATAAAATCGGGTTTCATCTGCATACCGCGCGACATGGCGATACCGGCGGCGGCAACCGTGGCAACCGTCAGGCTGACGATGATGATTTTGGAAACATTGTCCAAAGCCTTGTAGCGTCCGCTCGCTAGGATAATCAGGCAGGAAGCCATAATCAGCGCGGAGATTGCGCCGATACCCAGTGTCAGCGAGGGAATCGCCATTTTAACGATGGCGGCGGTTACGATGGCAACCGCACCCGCGTTAATCGTCGCGGCAGCAATACACAAAATCAAAAAGACCCACAGGTAGATGCGGCTTTTCTCCGCATAACCTTCAATCAGGCTTTTACCCGTATCCAGCGTGTAATGCGCGCTGAAGCGGAAAAACGGGTATTTGAAGAGGTTGGTTAGGACGATAATCAACGCGAGCTGCCAGCCGTAAAGCGCACCTGCCTGTGTGGAGGCAATCAGGTGCGAACCGCCGACTGCCGCCGATGCCATCATAATACCCGGCCCCAATGCATTGATTTTACTTTTCCAAGTCGAAATATGTTGTTCGGACATGATTTTTCCGTATTGCTGATATAAAAATGCGTATTTTAACGTAATCTAAATACACACCAAACTGGCTTATTGAAACTTTACACCCTAATATTCCTGATTTTTCCCAATTATTTTCAGAAAAACATGCAATATGGCATTTTATGCCTGAAAGTTTACAACAAATAGCCTTGCATCGCTTTTTACCGTACAAAATATACTTTCAAACCCCTGAACGCGTTTTGCAGTCGGCAAACGATTTGATAAGATGGTTACGTTTCCCCAGCCGGTACGCCGCCATGCCGTCTGAAACCTTACACTTTCTCTGGAGAATCCGTTCATGAATACCGTATCGAATTACCTGTCCGCATTGCGCGAAGCCATGAAGGCGCAAGGCTTGGACGCACTCGTCATCCCTTCCGCCGACCCCCACCTGTCCGAATACCTGCCCGAGCATTGGCAGGCGCGGCGCGAATTGTCGGGCTTTACCGGCTCGGTCGGCACATTCGTCATTACCGCCGATGAAGCGGGCGTATGGGTGGACAGCCGCTATTGGGAACAAGCCACCAAACAGCTTTCCGGCAGCGGCATTGAGCTGCAAAAAAGCGGTCAAGTGCCGCCGTACAACGAATGGCTCGCGGCAAATCTGCCCGAAAACGCCGCCGTCGGCATCCCTTCCGATATGGTGTCGCTCACCGGCAAACGCACTTTGGCGCAATCCCTGACCGCCAAAAACATCCGCATCGAACACCCCGACGATCTGCTTGACCAAGTGTGGACAAGCCGTCCTGCTATCCCCGCCGAAACCGTGTTCATCCACGACCCCGCCTACGTCTCCGAAACCGCCGCCGAGAAACTCGCCCGCGTGCGCGCAGTTATGGCGGAAAAAGGCGCGGATTACCACTTGGTTTCCTCGCTTGACGACATCGCCTGGCTGACCAACCTGCGCGGCAGCGATGTGCCTTTCAACCCTGTTTTCGTGTCCTTCCTGCTTATCGGCAAAGACAACGCCGTCCTGTTTACCGAACAATGCCGTCTGAACGCCGAAGCCGCCGCCGCGCTGCAAACCGCCGGCATCACGGTCGAACCTTACGCCCAAGTTGCCGACAAACTCGCGCAAATCGGCGGCGCGCTGCTCATCGAGCCGAACAAAACCGCCGTCAGCACCCTCGTGCGCCTGCCCGAAAGCATGCACCTGATTGAAGGCATCAACCCGTCCACCTTTTTCAAATCCGTCAAATCTGAAGCCGACATCGCCCATATCCGCGAAGCGATGGAACACGACGGCGCGGCGTTGTGCGGTTTCTTCGCCGAGTTTGAAGACATCATCGGCAACGGCGGCAGCCTGACCGAAATCGACGTGGACACCATGCTTTATCGCCACCGCAGCGTGCGCCCAGGCTTCATTTCATTGAGTTTCGACACCATCGCAGGCTTCAACGCCAACGGTGCCCTGCCGCATTACAGCGCAACGCCCGAAAGCCACAGCACCATCAGCGGCAACGGGCTGCTGCTCATCGACTCCGGCGCGCAATACAAAGGCGGCACGACCGACATCACCCGCGTCGTCCCTGTCGGCACACCCACCGCCGAACAAAAACGCGACAACACCCTCGTTCTCAAAGCCCATATCGCGCTTGCCGAAGCCGTGTTCCCCGAAAACATCCCCTCACCACTGATAGACGCGATTTGCCGCAAACCCCTGTGGCAGGCGCAATGCGACTACGGCCACGGCACCGGACACGGCGTAGGCTATTTCCTCAACGTCCACGAAGGCCCGCAGCGTATCGCCTTCGCCGCCCCCGCCGCGCCCGAAACCGCGATGAAAAAAGGCATGGTTACCTCCATCGAACCCGGACTCTACCGCCCGGGAAAATGGGGCATCCGCATTGAAAACCTCGCCACCAACCAAGCCGTCGCCGACCCGCAGGAAACCGAATTCGGCAGCTTCCTCTGTTTTGAAACCCTGACCCTCTGCCCCATCGATACACGCCTGATGGACACCGCCCTCATGACCGACGGCGAAATCGAGTGGATCGACCGCTACCACGCCGAAGTCCGCCGCCGCCTCGAGCCGCTGACCGAAGGCGCGGCAAAAGCGTGGCTGATCAAACGCACCGAACCGCTGGCGCGTTAAACGGCACGGCGCAAAAAATGCCGTCTGAAGGCCCTTCAGACGGCATTTGCTTCCCAAAACATCCCGCACCGTTTTCATCTTGCCGCAAGCAAATACCAATCCGTTTTGTGGCAAATGCACAAAAAGCCCGATGCCGTCTGAAACCCCAAACAGGCTTCAGACGGCATTTATCGCGGATGAAAACAGAAAATACCCATATCGTTATTCCCGCAAAAGCAGTTTCGTAGGGCGGGCTTCAGCCCACCAACTCCCACCATCTTCATCCTAAAATCCCGTCATTCCCGCGAAAGTGGGAATCCGATTTGTTCGGTTTCAGTTTTTTTGAGATTTTGGATAACTTTTAAACCGTCCTTACCGCCTACGCGGGAATGACGAGATTTCAGGTTTCTGTTTTTGACTTTCTGTTTTTGCGGGAATAACGAATTTCAAAGTTACGGTGTTATTAAAAGGTTGTGTTTTAGTAATCTGTTGATTTCAATTATTTACAAGGGAAAAAACAATTATTTTTTCGGTTAGGAAGAAACCTATCCTGTTGAATACATTGAAACCAAATACGCCTATCAACAATATATTAAAATACAGCCTATTAAAAAACAGGAATCTCTCCACCACCATTCCTACCTTCGCAAAATAGCGCAAAATGCCGTCTGAAACCCGTGTTCCCGGGTTTCAGACGGCATTGCGCCATGCGGATTATTTTTTCAGTTCGGACAGAATGTCATCCACGGTTTTCTTCGCATCTCCGAAACACATTACGCTGTTTTCGTTGAAGAACAGCGGGTTTTGTACACCTGCGTAGCCGGTGTTCATCGAGCGTTTGAAGACGACGACTTCTTTTGCCTTCCACACTTCCAACACGGGCATACCCGCAATCGGACTGTTCGGGTCGGTTTGGGCGGCGGGGTTGACGGTGTCGTTCGCACCAATCACTAAGACCACATCGGTTTCGGGGAAGTCGTCGTTGATTTCGTCCATTTCCAAAACGATGTCGTAGGGGACTTTGGCTTCGGCGAGCAGTACGTTCATATGACCGGGCAGACGGCCGGCGACGGGGTGGATGCCGAAGCGCACTTCTGTGCCGTTTTTACGTAAAAGCTCGGTGATTTCGGCAACGGGGTATTGCGCCTGTGCGACTGCCATGCCGTAGCCCGGGGTGATGATGACGCTGTTTGCGCCTTTCAGCATTTCGGCAACATCGGCAGCTTTGACTTCTCGGTATTCCCCTATCTCTTGGCTGCCGGAAGATAATGTGCCGCTGTCGCTGCCGAAACCGCCGGCGATTACCGAGACAAACGAGCGGTTCATGGCTTTGCACATAATGTAGGACAGAATCGCGCCGCTTGAGCCGACCAGCGCGCCGGTAACGATGAGCAGGTCGTTGGAGAGCATAAAGCCTGCCGCTGCGGCCGCCCAGCCGGAGTAGGAGTTGAGCATGGACACGACCACGGGCATATCTGCGCCGCCGATGGAGGCAACCAAGTGCCAGCCGAATGCGAGGGCAATCAGGGTCATAATCAGCAGGATGAAGCCGCTGCCGTCAATGCCGACAAATACGAGCAGCAACACAAACGATACGCCAAGTGCCAGTGCGTTGAGCTTGTGTTTGGCGGGCAGTTGCAGCGGGCTGCTGCTGATTTTGCCGTTGAGCTTGCCGAATGCGACCAGTGAGCCGGTAAAGGTTACTGCGCCGATGAAAATGCCCAAATAGACTTCGACCAGATGGATGGTGTGCATATCGTGCGAAACGTTGCCCGACTCGATGTAGCTGTTGAAGCCGACCAAAACGGCTGCCAAGCCGACGAAGCTGTGCAGCAGGGCAATCAGTTCGGGCATTTCGGTCATTTCTACTTTTTTGGCTTTGTAGATGCCGATTGCCGCTCCGATGAGCATGGCGATGATGATCCAGCCCAGTCCATGGGTATTGTCGGAAAAGACCGTTACGAAGAGGGCGACCGCCATACCGGCGATACCGGAAGAACAGCCCTGTTTGGCGGTTTCCTGCTTGGACAGCCCCGCCAGTGAGAAGATGAATAAAATTGCGGCAACGATATACGCCGCTGTTACGAGTCCTGAAGACATAGAAATTCTCCGATTTTCGATGATTTGTTTTCAATGCCGTCTGAAAAATTGACGTTCGTGTTTTCAGACGGCATCTGTTTCAAGCAGCCACGACAAACAGCCCGACGGTGCAGACAAATCCGCCCGCCCACATCAGCGAGCGCAATGCTGCTTTGTCGGCGATATAGCACCAGATAAAGGCGAGGCGGAACAGGATGAACAATCCGGCAAGCGTGTTGACGGCCGATTGCGCCGCATTGCCGGTTGCGTGTGCCGTCAAAACGGCGGCGGCAAACGGTGCAAAGACTTCAAAACCGTTTTGCTGCGCGGCGTGGGCACGGGCGGCTGCGCCTTGCGTATGCGCCAGAAAATCGCGCGGATTGTGGTTGTCTTTAAACCGGAATCCGCCCGCTTTTTTGGCATACGCCGCACAAAAAAGCGGCAATAGGTAGGCAATCAGAATACACCAATAGGCGAAAGTCATGGCTTACCCTTTCTTAAACATATTCAGCATACGCCGTGTTACCGCAAAGCCGCCGAAGATATTGATGCTGGCAATCAGGATGGCGATGAACGCAAGCAGGGTAACGAAACCGTTGCCTTGGCTGATTTGCAGCAGTGCGCCGACGACGATGATGCCGGAAATCGCGTTGGTCACGGACATCAGCGGGGTATGCAGCGAGTGGCTGACGTTCCAGACGACATAGTAGCCGATGACGCAGGCGAGGACGAACACGATAAAGTGGTTCAAGAATGCTGCGGGTGCAACCGCGCCGACCCACAGTACCAATACGGCGACAATGACGGCGGGCGCGAGTTTTTTCCACAGGGGAACGGGTTTCGGCTCGGGCTTGGCTGCAGGCGCGGCTTTTTCAGACGGCGTTTGCTGCGGCTGGGCGGAGACTTGAATCGGCGGAGGCGGGAAGGTGATTTCGCCGTCGCGGGTAACGGTCATGTTGCGGATAATCACGTCTTCGAAGTCCAGCGTGATTTCGCCGTCTTTGTTCGGGCTTAACAGCTTGGTCAGGTTCACCAAGTTGGTGGCGTAAAGCTGGGAAGACTGTCCGGCAAGGCGGTTTGCCATGTCGGTGTAGCCGATGATTTTCACGCCGTTGTCGGTTACGAACAATTCGCCCGGGCGGGTGAGTTCGCAGTTGCCGCCCGTCGCCGCCGCTAAATCGACGATGACGGAGCCGGATTTCATGCTTTCCACCATTTCTTTGGTAATCAGCTTGGGCGCGGGTTTGCCCGGAATGGCGGCGGTGGTGATGATGATGTCCACTTCTTTCGCCTGTTCGGCAAAGAGCTTCATCTCGGCGGCGATAAATTCGTCGCTCATCACTTTGGCGTAGCCGTCTCCGCTGCCGCCCGATTCTTGCGGGAAGTCGAGTTTCAGAAACTTACCGCCCATCGATTCGATTTGTTCCGCCACTTCCAAGCGGGTATCGAATGCGCGCACCACTGCGCCGAGCGAGTTTGCCGTACCGATCGCCGCCAAACCTGCCACACCTGCGCCAATCACCAAAACCTGCGCGGGCGGCACTTTGCCTGCGGCAGTAATTTGACCGGTGAAGAAACGCCCGAAGGCGTTGGCGGCTTCAATCACGGCGCGGTAGCCGCTGATGTTTGCCATCGAAGACAAAGCGTCCAAAGCCTGCGCGCGCGAAATGCGGGGCACCATGTCCATCGCCAGCGCGTTGACTTTCTTGGCGCGCAAGGCTTCGACCAAAGCCTCGTTTTGGCGCGGCCACAGGAAGCTGACGATGGTTTGACCTTCGTTCAAAAGCGGCAGCTCGCCTTCGGACGGCGCATTGACCTTATAAATCAAAGGGCAGGCCCAAACCGTCGCCTTGTCGGCAACGGTCGCGCCTGCTGTTTGGTAAGCGGCATCGTCCAAACTTGCCGCCAAACCTGCACCGCTTTCGACAACGGTTTCAAAGCCCAGTTTGCCCAGCAGGGCGACGGTGGCGGGCGTGCAGGCGACACGGGTTTCGCCGGATAATGACTCGCGTGGGATACCGATTTTCATCTCTGAATCCTTTTTCGGGTTGTTTATATGTATCGTGGGTTAAATTTAAATCGTGGCGGGGCGGAGCAACGCCGTACCGGTTTAAAGCCGACTCACTTCAAATGTTAATATATTTTAGATAATCCCCTTATAACGAATTTTCATCAGGCTGGCAATAGTTGCGGCATTTTCCCGTGTTGTCCGACACATACTGCCGTTTGCGTTTGAAGTCATTTTCCGATTGCAGTCCCGCCCGCCGTAACATTCTTTGCCGTTTCACTATATAATCCGCATTTTTTGAGCCGCCTTTATGCCGCACGCCCTCGTCCTCCAATTTCCCTCCACCGAAGCCCTGCCTTCCGACTTCTCCTCCCGCCTGCCCGAACCTGATTGCGCCGATGAAAAGCGTATGCGTTTTATTGTTGAAGAAGGGTTTTCTTTAAGCGAAAAAGACGCGGCGTTGCTTGGCAGCCGTCAAATCGACCACGCCGTGTTGCCGGATATGGATTTCGGTGAACTCGGTTTGATTGTCAGCGATATGGATTCGACGCTGATTACCATCGAATGCGTCGATGAAATTGCGGCAGGCGTGGGTTTAAAAGACAAGGTAGCGGAAATTACCGAGCGTTCGATGCGCGGAGAGTTGGATTTCGAGCAGTCGTTGCGCAGCCGCGTTGCGCTGTTGGCGGGATTGGACGAACAGATTTTGGCGGACGTTTATGAAAACGTTTTGAAGCTCTCGCCCGGTGCGGAATTTTTGTTGGACGAATGCAAAAGGCACGATGTGAAATTCCTGCTGGTGTCGGGCGGCTTCACGTTTTTTACCGAAAGGCTACAACAACGCCTCGGCTTCGAATACCAGCACGCCAATGTTTTGGAAATTGAAAACGGCAGGTTGACCGGCCGTCTGAAAGGCAGAATCATCGACGCGCAGGTAAAGGCGGATTTATTGCGCGAATACCGCGGCCGCCTCGGATTGCAGCCGCATCAGGTGTTGGCGATGGGAGATGGTGCGAACGATATTCCGATGCTCAAAGAAGCGGGCATAGGCGTGGCTTACCGCGCCAAACCGAAAGCGCAGGCAGCCGCCGATGCCTGTATCAATTTCGGCGGTTTGGAGCGTGTACGCGGCCTGTTCGGATAGGCGGATAGGAAACGGATGCTGTCTGAAAACCGTGTTCGGAAGACTTGAAGCGGGCGGTATCTTTTTTCAATAAAACATTTTAGGAAAATTTCTATGAAACGCATTATCTCCCTATTTTTGCTTGCCTGCCCTGTCTTGGTGTCGGCTGCACCCGATAACGATAAAGCCGCCTTACAGGCAGTTATTGCCAAATATTACAACCGACCGCTTGCCGCGCACAAATGCTGGCTCGCCAAGCCGCCGAAAGACAGCGGAACAGTATCTGACAATATTATGTATTGCATGAAACCCGTTGCCGATCATACCGTAACGCGCAACGGCAAAGCCACGCGCTATGTGTTATACACGGGTTTTGCCTACGATATGCAACAAAAAGTAAAACAGGGCGCGCACGCTTCTTCGGGTCTGGCGGAATTGTTTGTTTTGGAGAAAGCAGACGGAGAGTGGGCAATCAAACAGCACGGAAAAGATGAAATCGGCGCATGGGGCGAGCCGCCGGAGAATAAGGAATGGAAGTTTGTTCAGGTGGGCGCGCAAAACTGGGGCTATGTTGCCGAATCAAGTTATACAAGCACAGGCTCAACTTCAACCTCACAAAATTTCCTGTTTACCGATGATAGCAACCGTGTCCGCAAAAGCTTAATTGTCAGCGGTGATGATAACGGCGGTTTTTTTGGCGATTGCAATGAATTGAAAGGGCGCGAAAAACGCCTTTGCGAAGACGCGTTTGTCAGCCTGGAGGCCGAAATTACTTTTGACAAAAGCCGTCCTGCCGTATCCGGCGTATGGGCGTTGACTGCAAAACTCAGCGGCGTATCAGGAAAGAAAAAATATAAAAATCAAAAATATGTGATTCCATACAACGGCAAAACCCACGTCGTCCCAAAAAACTACGGATTATAGTTTCCCTCAATATGCCCCTGACCGCCACCGTCTTTATTTTGGAACTGACCTACGCCCCCGCCGCTTTGTTGATGCCTTTATGTACGGGTATGGCGGGCGCGGTATGGACGGCAAGGAAAATGGGATGTAAATAACCGAAAGGCAAAATGCCGTCTGAAACCGGTTTTCAGACGGCATTTCTTTGTAAATTGTCAACAATATCTGCAAAAACCTACTGCCAAAAAACTGAAAATAGCGGATAATACCGCCCCGAAAAAGTTCCCCTTTCCCCATCCAACTGTCAGAAAAGGAAGCCCCAATGTCCGTTATCAAACGCGCCCTGATCAGCCTGTCCGACAAGACGGGCGCAGTCGAATTTGCCCAAACCCTGACCAAGCTCGGTGTCGAAATCCTCTCTACCGGCGGCACGGCGAAGCTGCTTGCCGATGCGGGCGTTCCCGTGATTGAAGTTGCCGACTACACCGGTTTCCCCGAAATGCTCGACGGCCGCGTGAAAACCCTGCATCCGAAAATCCACGGCGGTATTTTGGGCCGGCGCGATTTGGACGAACACGTCGCCAAGATGGAAGAACACGGCATCGGCAATATCGACCTCGTGTGCGTCAACCTTTACCCCTTCGCCGCCACCATCGCCAAACCAAACTGCACACTGGAAGACGCGATTGAAAACATCGACATCGGCGGCCCGACCATGGTGCGCTCTGCCGCGAAAAACTGGAAACACGTCGCCATCGTTACTGACACAGCCGATTTCCCGGCCATAGCTGCCGAACTCGAAGCCAACAACGGCGCATTGAGCGACAAAACCCGTTTCAACCTCTCACGCAAAGCATTCAGCCACACCGCCCAATACGACGGCATGATTTCCAACTACCTGACCTCGCTTTCAGACGACGTCTTGAGCGGCCAGCCCCAAATCGGCGAATTCCCAAGCCAGTTCAACCAAAGCTGGATCAAAGTGCAAGACATGCGCTACGGCGAAAACCCGCACCAACGCGCCGCGTTCTACCGCGATATTGACCCCGCCGCAGGCAGCCTT